>NZ_JBSFLZ010000152.1:0-15480 GCF_053599315.1 Saccharopolyspora sp. NPDC000995 | reverse complement strand
GTGCATGGAGCCGGGCAACGGTATGGACACGGCCAGCAGGCCGCCATCGGTGTCGGCAGCGACCTGGATGTTGAGTCCCGCGCGGCGGCGTTTGCCGGAGTAGTTGTCCTCGTGACCAGCACGGTTGCCGGTCGGCACATCGGTTCCGTCGACCAGGACGAGCCGACCACGAATGGCTTCCTCGAGGTCTGGAACATGCAGGCACAACGCCTCTCCGATCAGCGGCAGTATGCCCCGATAGACCCTCGATACGGTCGGCTGGCTAAGTCCGAATAGATCGCCCACAGCCGCCTGATTCAAATTCTGCCGGACATACACCAGGGTGAGCACCACCGCGCGATACAGTCCCACCACCGGAGGCGACAGTTGTTCCTCACGACACTGGACGATTTGCCAGACACGGACGACGAGCTCCTCGATCTGGTCTGCAGCAAGCCCCGTAGTAGACTGGTAACGTAACGGCTCCACCTGTAAATCGTGTTCTTTGGTCGGAAAACGATCTTACTAGGTCGGGGCCGTTGCCCTATTGTCCGGTATTCAAACCGCCAGAATAATGCTCCAAATAGATCGCCCACAGCCGCCTGATTCAAATTCTGCCGGACATACACCAGGGTGAGCACCACCGCGCGATACAGTCCCACCACCGGAGGCCACACTTGTTCCTCACGACACTGGACAATTTGCCAGACGCGGACAACGAGCTCCTCGATCTGGTCCGCAGCAAGCCCCGTAGTAGACTGGTAACGCAACGGCTCCACCTGTAAATCGTGTTCTTTGGTCGGAAAACGATCTTACTAGGTCGGGGCCGTTGCCCTATTGTCCGGTATTCAAACCGCCAGAATAATGCTCTATGTATCGCAGCCTGGGGCACCTGTCAAGTACGGATGGACATCTTCGTCAGCGCGGAGCGTCCACAAATTCCTTGAGGATCGGTGTCGCGAGTCTCCCGATTGGCACAGCCGAGAAGACCTCGCTAGACGAGCAATTCAGATCGCGTACACACAAGGCGTCTGTGGCGATCGCAATGACCCACGCACGATAAGGGCATGGAACCGAGCCTTCACCTATGGCGATGTACCTGACCCGGCGGAATGGTTCGCTGAAATCTATATGGATTGCGATCTATCTTCTACATTTGGAGGACCCGAGGAAGTTCATGATCGTGTCCTCATAGGGGCACCGCTATGGATTCGCACGCCCTCGCCTCAAGCTATTCGCCTGTACGCCGACTACCAAGAAGGTGAACTGGATAACGCCGAAGAGGCAAAGCTAAGACGGAAAAGGAGATCGACATCACCTCAAAGCTACTTCGGAGAAAAGCTCCAGAAAGGTAATTTGCTATCCACTTCCCCTCGTGCAGCAATGCCCGCACGCCAACTCGTGCCTGACCTGCCCAATGTTCCTCACCACTGCGGAGTTCCTGCCCCAGCACCGGGCTCACCGGCAGCAAACACTGGAGATCATCTCCGCCGCCGAAGCGCGCGGTCAGCTCCGGCAGGTCGAGATGAACCGGCAGGTCGCCGACAACCTCGACAAGATCATCACCACGCTGGAAGACCACAGCGACGACAACAGTGACCACTCCGGGGGGCGAGCGGATGCGTGCTGACAACACCGGCCATCTAATCGATGCCGCCCGGCGGCGCCGTGAACTGACCCGAGCCAAAGCCATACAAACCATACGGGAGCTCGACCGCGTCGGCACCCCGGTCACGTTCGAAACCGTCGCCCGCGTCAGCGGAGTCTCTCGTTCCTGGCTCTACGCCCAAGACGACATCCGCGCCGAGATCCAACGCCTACGTGACGCCACCCAACAAGCGCCTGCAATCGATCCCCGCCAACCAGCGAGCCTCCGACGACTCCCTGCGGCAACGGTTGCAAGCAGCCCAAGACCGCAATAAGCGGCTCGCAGAAGAGAACGCGCGACTCCGGCGACAACTCGCGCACGCCCTCGGCGACCAGCGCGCCTCACCAACCCGCTGACCGACCCCACCCATCCAGCAGCCGCGATTCGATAACGAACCCCGCCAAGCCAACCACCCAGAACAACCCTGGGCTGATGCGTTAACGACACCGTACGATGCGCACACATCCGACACTCTGCGGCATCACGAACGGCAAACGTGGAGTCTGGGCGAGGCTGCCGGTTCATCGGCAAACTCAGTCCGAAACCAGGTCAGAGTGCGCTGCGCTTGGCGTTTCTAGCATCTCCGGTCCGCTCTCACCGCGCCCCGCGAAGCGGTCCCACGCCGAGGCCTTCGAGAATTCCCGCACTATCCGAGCCCGGTCCATCTTGCCGTTGGACAAGCGCGGAAGGTGATCGGCGGACAACTTCAGGTACCGGGGCAGCTTCCGGGCGGACAGATGCTCGGCCGCCGCGGTGAGCAGATCCCCAGGATCGACCGCCGAGCGGGTCATCACGACCGCGGCCACCTCTTCGGACCGGATCTCGTCCGCGACACCGAACACGATTGCCTCCACCGCCGCCGAGTGCGTCAACAGGGCGTCCACGACCTCATCGGGGCTGATGTTCTCCCCCGAGCGCTTGATCATGTTGCTTCTGCGCCCCAGGAAGTACACGGACCCGTCCTCGCGCACGACCCCCTCATCCCCGGACCTGACCCACCCGTCGACGAGCGTTCGCGCGCTCGCACCCGGATCACGTAGGTACTCGAGCATGACGTGCGGATGTCGCAACCGGATCTCACCGACCGCGCCACGCGGCAGGCGCTCGCCGTCCGGGCTGAACATCGCCACTTCCACATCGGGCATGGGGGTGCCGACGTAGCCGGGTTCGCGTCCGCGAGCCGCCCCCGGCGCACTGCCGGTGGCCATCGCTCCGGTCTCCGTCATGCCCCACACAGTGGCCAGTTCGACCCCGAACCGCGTGGCGAACCCCTCGTTCCAGGCGTGCGTGATCACCAGCCGCAGGTCGGACTCCCCCGGGCCGGGCGCGTCGTGTTCCGCCTCGGTCAGGAGATTGAGGTGGGTGGGAAAGAGGATGGAACAGGTGGCCCCGAACCGCTCGACCTGCCGCCAGAAAACCGCGGGACTGAACCTGTCCACCAGCGCCAGCCCACCGCCTGCGGCCACCGCCATCGCGGGGGCGACCAGTGCTCCGACCGCGTGCGCGAGCGTGAGGGGCAGGAAGTACACGTCCTCACCGGTGAAGCCGAAGTGCTCGGCGAACCCGGCCCCGGAGGAGACGAAGGCACCCGCGCCCAGCACCACTCCTTTCGGCCTTCCACTGCTGCCGGAGGTGTAGAGCACCATTGCCGGCGAGCGTGCGTCGTGGCCATCGATCGGCTGGAAGTCCAGCGGCTCGCGCGATTCCCAATCCTCGAACGTCGAACCGGCCGCCGGAGGAGGTTCGGCGTCCGGCCCGCGTCCACGGAGGGGCTCGCGCACCCCTCCACGCGGCTCCGGCACCGCCGGGCCGGTCACGATGTGCCGCACGCGTCCACGGAGGGGCTCGCGCACCCCTCCACGCGGCTCCGGCACCGCCGGGCCGGTCACGATGTGCCGCACGCGGGAGAACTCCTGGATGCGGGGCAGCAGGGTGGCCGTCGCGGGACCGTCAATCAGCAGCACTTCGGCACGGCTGTGCTCGATCTGGTGGCGCAGCTCCTCGAACGCGAGATCGCACTGCAACGGCACCGCGACTGCCCCGAGCTGCATCAGCGCGATGTGCACCAGCAGTGCCCTCGGCGTGTTCCGCATCCCGACCAGAACGGCGGCTCCCGGTCCTACCCCAAGCTCCGCCAGCGCGGCAGCGTAGCGGGCCTTCGCCTCGTCGAACTCGGCGTAGGTCCACACTCCCTGTTCGCAGCGCAGGAACAGCTTGCCGGGCGTCTGCTGGACGCGCCAGTTCCACAACTCCCGCCCCGTCGAGATGTGCGTCGGGACCATCAACGACCTCCCTTGGCCGGCCCTGCCTTCAACTCCGCGCATCGAGGAATCTCGTGATCAGATCGGCGACGGGTCCGGCGTTCTCCATGTGCAGGTGGTGGCTGCCGGGAAGCGTCACGTGCCGCAGGTCGGGGACGGTGGCGATCCGGCGCGGGTAGTAGTCCTCCACCAGAGCCGTCCGGGACGCACTGACCAACAGCGTCGGTGCCGTGATGGCGCGGATGAACGCCAGCACCTGGTCCTCGCTGAACGTGCGCACCGGCGGGTACTTGATCCGCGGATCGGTGCGCCAGGCGTACCCGTCACCGGCCTCGATGAGATCCCGCTCGACCAGCTTTTCGGCTGTGTCGAGCAGGATGTCGGCGAGCTGGACCCGTGCTCGCACGGCCTGCTCCACGCTGCGGTACCGCGGCGGCTCCTTGCCGTCCAGGTAGGTGCGCAGGTAGCGGACGACCGTCGAGCGCGTTTCCTCCGCCGAGACCGCGGCCGGACCCAGCGCGTCGATGAGCACCAGCTTGCTCACCTTCTCCGGGTGCAGCCCGGCGACCACCGTGGACAGCGAGCCGCCCATGGAATGACCGATGAGCTGGAACGTGCTCCATCCCTGGACTTGGGCGAACTCGAGGATCGCCGCCACGTAGTCGAGGTAGTTGCAGGTCGACGAGCCGATCGGGTCCGACCAGCCGTGCCCCGGCAGGTCGATGGCCGTGAGGTCGAGATCGCCGGCCCGCTCGAAGAACGGTGCGAAGCTCGCGCAGTTGTCCAGCACCCCGTGCAGGCACAGGGTGGGCGGGCCGCTGGCACCGCCGCTGTGCCAGCCGCGCACCGTCAACCCCGACTTGGGCAACCAGACCTCGATCTCGGTGCGGTTGAGCTCGGCGCTTCGCATCAGGCCACCTCGGCCGTCGCGGTCGCGGCGTTCGCCGGTGCGAGTCGCTCGCCGAGCTGCCCCACGAGCTGACGGATGCTGGGGCCCTTCATCAGTTCCATGATCGTCACCTTCACCCCGAGCTCACGCTCGATCCAGCCGCTGATCTCGACCGCGAGTAGCGAGTCGAGGTAGTCCATCAGCGGCATGTCGTCGTCCAGCGAGTCGAGCGGAATGCCCAGGACCGTGGCCACCCGCCCGCGCAGCCGCTCCGCGAGCACCGCTTCGAGCTCGTCGGCGGAAAGCAACTCCACGAGCTGCTTGAGCGAACCAGCGCTCTCGGTCAGTTCCCGACGACCGCCGCTGTCGCGGACGTTTTCGTACCGGGACTGTTCCTGCACGCTTTGCCCGTGGTGCTGGAAGAACCGCGGCCAGTCCATCGGCAGGACCGCGACTTGGGCCGAGGAAGTCCCGAGTACGGACCGCAGCGCATCGAATCCGTCGGTGATCCCGAACGAGCGCATCCCGGTGGCTTCCACATGCCTGCGGACGTCCTCGCGGTCGGCGACGTACCCGGCATCGGCGACCGCGCCCCAGTTGATCGCCAGTGCGGGGCGGCCTCTGCGGCGCAGAGCGTCCGCGAGGTGGTCCAGGTAGGCGTTGGCCGCGGCGTAGTTCGCCTGGCCGACGTTGCCGACGAACGAGGTGGCCGACGAGAACAGCACGAACGCGTCGAGCGGGATCGCCTCGGTGAGCTCGTGCAGGTTCCACGCACCAAGCGCCTTCGGTTCCACGACTGACGACCAGCGCTGCGGAGTCATTCCGGTCAGCACGGCGTCGTCGAGGACCATGACCGAGTGCAGCACACCGCGCAGCGGCGGCATCTCCGCGGTGATGTGGTCCAGCAGTTCCCGGACCTGCTCGCGACTGGTCACGTCCACGGCTGCGGTGTGGACGTGCACGCCGCGCGCCCGCAACGTCTCGACCCGCTCGGCGGCCGCCTCGCCGGGCACCCCCGAGCGGCCGACGAGCACCAGGTGCCCGGCCCCCGCGTCGGCCAGCGATTCAGCCATCGCCATGCCGACGCCGCCGAAACCACCGGTGATCAGCCACGTCCCACCGGACACCTCGACGGGCTCGCGCGGCACCTGCACCAGTTGGTCGCGGTGGTCGATCACCACGACCGCCTTGCCGATGTTGCGTCCCGCTGCCAGCCGGCGGAACGCGGCGCTGGTCTGGCCGGAACCGAAAATCCGGTACGGCAGCGGTTGGAGCTCGCCAGAAGCGAGCCGCCCCAGCAGGTCCTCCAGCTCGGCACGCACCTTGGCCGGCCGGTCCAGGAGCATCTGCCGCAGGTCAAGGCTGAAGTACGCGAGGTTGCGCGCGAAGGACCGCAAGCCGAGCTTATGGTCGCCGGCCTGGTCGCGTTTGCCGATCTCCACGAAGCGCCCGTACGAAGCCAGGCACGCCAGGTTCCGGGAGGCCATCCCGGAACCGGAGGCGCTGAGGACGACGTCGACCCCCACCCCCGCGGTGGTGGCCCGGACTTCCTCGGCGAACTGCCCGGAGCGCGAGTCGAAGACGTGCTCGATGCCCAGCGAGCGCAGCAGCTCCCGCTTCTCCTGCGTGCCCGCGGTGGCGAAGACCTCCGCGCCGAGCATCCGGGCGATCTGCACAGCGGCCAGACCGGTACCACCGGCTGCGGAATGGATGAGCACCCGCTCGCCCGGTTCCAGTCGAGCCAGCCGCCGCAAGGCGATCGAGGCCGTCAGGAACACGATCGGCGAGCCGGCCGCTTGCTCGAAGCCGAGACCATCCGGCAGGGGGACGACCGTGCCCGCGTCCAGCGTCAGGTGCGAAGCGAGGGCGCCCTGGGCGCTTTTCATCGCCACCACCCGGTCGCCGACCGACAGGTCTGTAACCCCGGGACCGACGGCGCTCACGGTGCCGGCGCATTCGATCCCGAACCGGTAGTCGGTGGCGCTGTCGAGCTGGGGGACCTGGCCCAGGGCGAGCATCACGTCCAGGAAGTTGACTCCTGCCGCGGCCACCTCGATCTCGACCTGGCCGTGACCAGGCTCGTCCCGCCGTACCGCCGTGTAGGCGAGACCGTCGAGCGATCCCGGTCCCGAGGCGGTCAGGCGGAAACCCTCGGCCGGGGACAGCTCGCTCGCCCGGACCGGCGCGCACAACGACTCGGCGGGCAGCGACCGGACCCGACGAACGAACCGCTCACCGGCGCGCAGCACGATCTCGCGCTCACCGTCCTCGCGGCACAACTCCGCCCACAGCGCATCGGCCTGCTCCGGTCCGTCCCGGTCATCGAGGTCGATCGCGGTGCACGCGGTTTCGGGCAGCTCCAGCCCGGCCACCAGCGCCAGGCCCCAGGCATCCGCTCCAGCGGGGCGGGGGCGGTCGTTGCCGAACGCGTGCGCGCCCCTGGTCACCAGGTGCAGTCTCGGCCAACGACCGTCCGTCACCCGCTTCAGCGCCTGCAGCAGATCGACGGCGATGGTCCCGCTTCGCCGCATCGTCTCCTGCAGCGACTCGCCAGTGGTCTCGTCGAGCACAGGTCCGGAACCCCACAGCACCACGACACGCTCGATCGCACGTCCGGCCAGCAGGGGCTCCCAGTCTTCGGGGTGACCGACCCGGACGTCCTCCGGGGATTCGGCGGTGCCGCTCCGCGGGCGCACGACCAGCGGGCTCCCACCCGCAGCCCTGATCCTCCCGGCCAGTTCGCCGGCAAGTCCGTAGTCGTCGTCGACCACCAGCCACGCGCCGGACACCACCGGCGGTGCGGGCTCCTCCCCCTCCGGTGCGCTCGGCGACCGGCCCAGCACGACCGTCTGCCCGCCGGCGCCCGACGACGTGGCGTCGCCGATCGTGAGCACGTCCCGGAAACCTGCGCCAAGCAGCGTCTCCTCCCACTTGGCGGCGCTGATGAGCGGTCCCTCAGGCCGGAGGTTGAGGTCTCGGAAGGACCACCAGCCGGAGAGCAGCCCGAAGGTCAGGTCCAGCCACCGGTTGCCCGGGGTGGCTTCGACGAACGCCAGCACGCCCTCCGGAGCGAGCAGGCTGCGAAGCCGCGTCAACGAGGCGCGCAGGTCGCCGGTGGCGTGCACGACGTTGGCCGCCAGCACCAGGTCGAACGAGCCCGCGGCGAAGCCCTGCCCCTGGAGGTCGTGCTCCAGATCCAGCGTTGCGAAGTCCACGAAACCGGTGCTGGCGAAACGATCCTTCGCCTTCTCCAGGAAGGCGGGGGACACATCGGTGAAGGTGTACTCGCACCGGTCGGCGGGCAGGATCGGCAGCACGCTGCTGGTGAGACCGCCGGTACCGGCGCCCACCTCCAACACGCGCAGCGTGCGCGCCTGGTCGGCCTCGCCCAACAGGGCTCGAAGCGCCTCGCCCAAGGCCGCGTTCCCGTAGCGGCTGAGCGGCGCGGTCTCGTAGATGGGAGCGATCCGCTCGTCGCCGCCGTCACCGAACATCAGCTCGAGCGGGTCAGCGGTTCCGGTCAGGACCGCGTGCAGGTTGCGTCCAGTCTGTCGCACCAGCAGGAGTTCCCAGATGCGAGCGGGATGCCCGGCAAGCAACTCGCCCCACTTCGCAGCGGGGTCGCAGTCGCGGATCTTGACGATCTCGTAAGTGCCGAAATCCTCGCGCAGCACCCCGTCCTCGACCAGGAAGCCGAGGTAGCGCTCCCAAGCCTGGTGATGCTCCTGGCGCAGGCCGACGCAGTCGGCGATGGAGAAGCGCTGCCCCTCGTCGCGTCGGACACCGAACTCCGCCAGGGCGAGCCACACGTAATCCGCGCACAGTTGGTGCACACCGAGCTGATACTGCTCGTCGACGGCACCCGCGGGCAGCGCCGCCCGCACCTCGGGCTGCTCCAGCCGCGCGGCCAGATCGTCTCGACGCAGCCGGAGCACCCCCGGCAGCGCCGACGCGGATCGGGCGTCCCGATCGGAGATCCAGTGCAGTTCGTGGAAGTCGTCCTGGATTCCGTTCCCGGTGGAAACGGGCTGCCACACCACCTTGCCGCGCAGCGCGGTGTAGTCGGCCACGACGTTGCCATCGTCGTCGGTCACCCGGATGTCGACGCAGAGTCCGCCTGAATCGTGCTTGCGGGACTTGCTGTGGCACCACAGCGGCAGGTTGATCTCGTCTGCCACCCAGACCTCCTCGATGCCGGTCGGCAGGAACGAGAACGGCAGCAACTCGCCGGGGCGCTCCGGGGAGGAATGCAGGATCGCGCTCTGGAAGCAGGCGTCCAGCACCGCGGGGTGGAACAGGTAGCCGCCCGTGCTCCGCCGCAGCACCCGCGGCGTCTCGATGCGGGCCAGTGCCTCGCCGTCGGCCGTGTGCAGGGACGAGATGCCGCAGAACGCCGGACCGTACACGTAGCCCTTGTCGCGGAAGGTGCCGTAGACCTCCAGCGGCGTGTGGCGTTCGGTGCACCGCTGACGCACTTCTTCCAGGTCCACCACCCCGCGAGGTCCCGAGGGCGCCGGGAAGTACCGGCCCCGGGCGGCCCTGGTCCAGATCGAGCCCCGGACCGGGCGGTGGTGGAACTCGAAGGTCCTGGCGTCCTCGTCAAGCTCCAGCCTGGTGATCTGCCGTTCCTCCGGGTCCAGCACGCAAGCCCGCTCGAACTCCACGTACTCCAGCGCGCAGCTCTCACCGACGAGCTCCCCAGCGGCGCCCAGCACCGCCTCGACATAGGCGGCACCGGGGACGATCACCGAACCGAGCACGTCGTGCTCCTTGACCCAGGAGAGCCGGTGGTCGTCCCACTTGATCTCCCAAGTGGGATGCGCGGCGTCGACGCGCTTGAGCATCGGGTGCAGCTGCTTGCCGGACCGGTAGGCGAGGGAGGTCTCGCTCTCGTTCCAGTAGCGCTCCTCGACCCAGGGGTTCACCGGCAGGCCGAGCGCGGGAACGCGCGTACCGTAACGACGCCGCCAGTCCACCGGAGCCCCCGAAGTGGCCAGCTCGGCGAAAGCGCCGAGGAAGGTGTCCCAGTCGTCTTTCTTCCGCGCCAGTGACGAGACCGCGACGACGTCCGCGCCGGCGGAGTCGGTGATCTCCTTCAGCGAGTTGATCAGAACCGGGTGCGGGCTCAGCTCGACGAAGCAGTCGATGCCGTCCTCCAGCATCGACCGGATCGCCGGCTCGAACAGCACCGGCTGGCGGAAGTTGCTCCACCAGTACTCGGTGGACAGCCCCGCGCCCGTGACGGCCTTGCCCGTGGCGGTCGAGTACATGGGGACGTCCCCGTCCATGCCCCGGACACCCTCCAGTCCGGCCAGGAGCCGCTCGCGCAGCGGATCCATGTCGCTGCTGTGGCAGGCGCAGTTGACCCGCAGGACCCGCGCGAAGACACCCTGCTCCTTGAGCTCGGCTTCGAGTTGCCTGAGCAGCGGCAGGCGGCCCGACAAAGTGGATGCAACCGGGCTGTTCTCGGCCGCCAGCCAAAGCTCATCGTGCTTGTCACAGAGCGCGAGGGCTTCGGACTTCGACATCGAGACGTACATCATGCCGCCGGTTTCGTCGGCGTCCTCCTGGATGCGCGCCCGGCGGCAGATGATCTTCAATGCCGTCGCCAGGTCGATAGCGCCGCAGACGTGCGCGGCGGCGATCTCGCCCATGCTGTGCCCGCAGACACCGTCGGGAACGATGCCCCAGGACTTCCACAGCTCGGCGAGGGCCACCTGCACCGCGAACATCGTCGGCTGCAAGCAGTTGGTCCGCTGCACCGGAGAGGTCTCCTCGTCCGGCGCGAGCAGTGCTTCCCTGATCGACCAGTCGACGAAGTCCTTGGCCACCCGGTCGCATTCCTCGATCGTGGCGGCGAACACCGGGCTGGTCTCGATCAGCGTGCGGGCCATCGCGAACCACTGCGGTCCCTGTCCGTTGAACAGGAATCCGATCTTGCCGGTGCGGGTGCCGCGCACGTGCCCGGGAAACACTCCAGCACTGCCCTCCCCAGCGGCGAACGCCCGCAGCTTCTCCGTGGCCTCGGCCGCGTCGCGCGCCAGCACCGCGACCCGGTGCGGGTGCTCGCTTCGCCGCAGCGCGAGGTTCGCGCACAGCAGTTCCAGCTGCGGAGCGTCTTGTTCCAGCAGCCGCGCATACCGGAGCGCGAGCTCCCTCAACGCGTGTTCGCTGCGGGCATTGAGGACGAGCACGGACGGGGCTGCGCGGGAAGGCTTCGTCGGCTCAGGGGGTACCTGCTTCGGTTCCACCTCGGCCAGCACCACGTTCGCGTTCGTGCCGCCGAAGCCGAACGAGTTCACACTGGCGATCGCCCTGTCGTACCGCTGCGGCCAGGGGCGCATCTCCGTAGGCACGTCGATCCGCATTCCGCGGAAGTCGATGGACGGGTTGGGCGCGTCGAAGTGCAGGCTGGCCGGGATGCTGCGGTGCTTGACCGCCAGCACCGCCTTCAGCAGGCCCGCGATGCCCGCGGCAGCCTCCAGGTGGCCGATGTTGGTCTTGATCGACCCGATGTATGCCACGTCATCCTCGGCGCGACCGTCGCCGAGCACGCGGCCGAGCGCTTCGGCTTCCAGCGGATCGCCGACCGGGGTGCCGGTGCCGTGCGCCTCGACGTAGCCGACAGCGTCGCCGGAAAGACCGGCACCGGCCAGCGCGATCCGGAAGTTCTCCTCCTGTGCCCGCCCGTTGGGCACGGTGATGCCCTGGGTCCTGCCGTCCTGGTTGACCGCGGAACCGAGGATGACCGCGTGGACGCGGTCGCGGTCGCGCCGCGCGGCGCTCAACTTCTTGAGCACCACCACTCCGGCGCCCTCGCCACGCACGTAGCCGTCGGCGGCCGCGGCGAAGGCCCGCGAACGCGCCTGCGGCGAGAGCATGGACGCCTGGCTCAGCGCGATCCCGAACTGCGGCGTCAGCATCAGGTTGACCCCGCCGGCCAGCGCGAGATCGCTTTCGCCGTTCAGCAGGCTCTTCACCGCCAAGTGCACGGCGACCAGCGACGATGAACACGCGGTGTCGACCGTCATGCTCGGCCCGCGCAGGTCCAGCGCGTAGGACAGCCGGTTCGAGACGATGCTCATGAACGTGCCGGTCGCCGAGTGCGCACCGGCCCCCTCCACCTCGGCCGCGGACAGCTGAAGACCGCCGTAGTCCTGGCTGCAAGCACCCATGAACACAGCCGCGCTGGTTCCGGCCAGGCTCTCCGGCGGCACACCGGCATCCTCCAGCGCTTCCCAACCGACCTGGAGCAGCAGCCGCTGCTGGGGGTCCATCTGCTCGGCTACCCGGCCCGAGATGCCGAAGAAGCCCGCGTCGAAACCGTTGGCGCTCTCCAGGAAACCGCCTTCCCGGGCGTTCATCCGACCGGGCTGCTGCGAGCTCGGAGCGTAGTAGGTGTCGGCGTCCCAGCGGTCAGCCGGCACGGGGACGATCGCGTCCCGCTCATCGGAGAGCAACTGCCACAGCGAGACCGCGTCGACGACGCCGCCGGGGAGCCGACAGCCGATTCCGACGATCGCGATGGGCTCCGCCGTACCGTGATCCGGGTATGCCTCGGTCATTGCGCCGCCTCCCTGCGCGTTAGCTGGTCGAGCAGGACGAGCACCTGAGAAGTGGCGAACACATCCTGAAGAGCACGGAATTCCTGGTAGCTGTCGGTGTCGGGGTAGGGATAGGGGCCGCCGCTCCAGCAACCGTCGGCGCGCTGGCGCGGCAGCAACCAGCTCAGGCCCTTGCGCACGGCCGGATCGTCGAGGCCGGCACCGGCGCACACCAGTGTCCGCAACGCGAGAACGCTCTGGAGTTCGGCTGAGATCGTGGAGCTGAAACCCGGCACCTCGCCGTACCAGTACCCGTCCCGGTTCTGGTCGGACAGAGTGAAGTCCCGGATCGCGGCGACCGCCGAATGGCAGCCGTAGGCGGCAAGAGCCTCCGTCGCCGGTCTGGCCAGGTAGTAGTGGGTGTTGTAGTAGAACCAGTTGATGCCGAAATCGCCGGCCCTCGTCTGCTCCTTCGCCAGGAAGTCGAGGGCCTCGTCGAGGTACATCGGCTCCACGTCGAGGTCGTGCAGTGCCATCAACGCGAAGCCGGTCACCGAGGACGTCGTCTGGAAAGCCCTGGGAACGTGCGGGTGCACTTCGGACCACGCCCCCGCGGGTGACTGCCGCGTACGGAGGTAACGCGCCTTCTCGGTCGCTTCCTCGCGGTAACCCAGAAGCATCAGTGCCGAGATGTACTCGCTGCTGGTCTCGGTGCAGAATTCCGCAGGCGAAACCTCCAGTTCTCCCCAGCTGATCATGCCGTTGGGCTTTTCAAGACCCTTCAGGTAGGCCAGCACCCGGCCCACACGCGCGTCGTCCCAATCCGGCGACACGTCCGTCCAGATCGCGATCGCCTTGAGCGCGTTGACCGTGTCCCAGTACTTGAGCAGCTTAGCCGTCGGGTAGCGGACGATCGACGCGTCCGGAATGGCTCCGTCGGCCAACTGGCAATCACCGAAATAACGCAGCGCGGCGGCGATCCGCGACGTCAGCTCCGCATCATCGCGCTTCAACGGGAATCTGAACCCGGCGGGGCTCATCGCACCACGAGACGCTGCACACCGGCCAGCGCCTGCTCGGCTTCAGCGGCCACCTGCCGCACGATCTCGGCCGCGGGAAGCACCTCGGTCACCCGGCCGATCCCCTGGCCGCCCACCATCATGCCGCTGTCCATATCGCCTTCCAGCGCTCCCCGGCGCATGGCGGCACCCTCGATGCGCATCCGCTCGAAGTGCGGGGTCCGGTTCCCCTCGAGCCGGCGAACCTCCTCGGTGAAACCGTTCTTGATGAACCGGGCCGGTCCGAAGAACGCCGGCACGATCTCGGTGTCGGTCTCGTGCGCTGCGACGATGTACTTCTTGTTCGCCTCGTTGTACTCCGACTCCTCCGAGGCCAGGAACCGCGTTCCCATGTAGCCCATCTGAGCTCCCAGGACCATCGCCCCGGCCAGCGCGGTGCCGTCGACGACCCCGCCCGCGCACAGCACCGGAATATCCACCGCCGCGACGATCGAGGGAACCAGCACGAACGTGTTCACCGGCTCATGCCCCACGTGGCCGGCCGCCTCGAACCCCGTGGCGATCACCGCGTCCATGCCCTCGCGTTGCGCGGTCAGCGCGTGGCGCACGTTGGACACCGCGTGGAAGTGCAGCATTCCCGACTCGCGGAACCGGTCGTTCATGCCGTACATCGACGGATGCCCGCCCGAGGTGGTGAGCACGCGCAGTTGGTCACGCACCCGCGGATCATGCTCACGCTCCTGCAGGATCGCTTCGAGCACCGCAGGGGCGTCGGGCTGCTCCTGCGCGACGCGGACGTTGATCGCGAGCGGCTTGGAGGTCAGCGAAACGGCGAGCCGGATCCCCTCCCGGACCTGCTCGACGACCTCGTTCACCAGGCTGGACAATTCGTCCCCGCTGATGCCAGGCCGTTCCAGCACGATCGCGGGGTGCGCGATCGTGCCAAGCGCGCCCGCTTCGGAGATCGCCGCGGCCAGACGAGCCAGAGTTATCGGTCCGATGCCGCCCATGCCGGACTGCATGAACGGGTACCTGATGCCGATCCGGTCGGCCAACGGGGACGATATAGGCACTACTACTCCCGAGCTCTCACTTCCACGAACACCAACGCTTCACCCGGCACGCACGGAAAACAGCGCGCACCAAGCCGCAGCCCAATTATTTCCGAGACAGCGGCGATCAAGCGGAATGACCAATGAGAACGAAATCTTGCCGCAGCAAACGAATTCCGTCAGCGCGATAGCGCGAACGAACAGTCGTGTTCCCCACCGCCCAGGATCCAGGGCATCAAATAAGTCGCGTTCGATAATCGATTGATCACATCGACGAAGGCTAGAACACCGCGCCGAAGCGGAGCCGACCGTGGAACTTTTTTACCACCAACTTTGCCCATCCGGTCAGCGGTCAACCGCTGACCGGATGATGGGGTAGCCGTACATCTCGCGGTGTGAGCAACGTTTTGGGTCCTGACCAGCGCTGACGTAGCCCCGGCGCGGGCTGGTCGTTGGCAAGGCGTCACCCTCTTTGTCAGGCTGAGACACCCCGAGTGGACTCGATCCGGCGGCTACTGCGGGTGCTGCCGGGCGCCGGGGTCGCCTCGTTACTGGACCCCAGCCCCGAATCCTGGATGGCCTACCTCGGGACTCCACCGAGCGCGGCCATATCGAGCGCCGATTCCTGCTCGACGCGATCGGTTACCTGCATGATCTCGCCGACCACGCCAGCTGGGACACCGAGTTCCCGCGCGATGTCTGGCTGCTGCGCAGGCTCAGGTTACCCGGCCGCGACACCCGCTTCCGGTTCACCGGGATCGAGCCGGCCTGGTTACTGAGGTTTCGCAGTTTTGTGGGGGGTGTGCGGCGTGGCGGCGTGATCATGGCCTGGAGATGGGGGAAGCATCGGCGTTCCTTGTAACCACCCGTTGTCCGGGAGATTCGCCGATGCTTCCTGTGGGAACCGTACCGTGGTGTTTGCTGTCTGTGCTGGAGGGGGTGCGTTCGGTGTTCACCGCGCCGACGTTCGCCACGTTCGCCCTCGTTGGTGACCGGTCTGCTGGCGGCCACGGGTTCCCGGACGACGGGGATGTGGAGCGCGGCGGGTCTGGCGGGACGGTTCCATCACGCGCGGGCGCACCGGTTTT
>NZ_JBSFLZ010000151.1:0-15635 GCF_053599315.1 Saccharopolyspora sp. NPDC000995 | reverse complement strand
ACGATCCATGGTGGCTGCTCGCCTTTCCTCACGTGTCCATGATCGACGATCAAGGAACCTCAGGCACTGCAAGTGATCAATTTGTTAGGAACTCTAAGGATCAATCCTTGACCTCGTTTAGCGTCTTGATGCCGATGACCGGGCATGCCCGGTCATCGGCTCGAGGTCAGATCGTCGGGTCCGCCGGGACATCACCCTCTACGCGTGCGCGTGGCGGACCCGCGGTGCCCTTACGCAGGCGGCGCCGGAGAACCAGGACCCACCACACGAGTCCGATTCCGAGCACGACCGCGGCCGTGATCGCATTCTGACGGTTCGTCTCGGGCAGAGTGAGAGCAGCGATGACGGCGGCGCACCACAGGAGTCCGAGTGTCACCACGGGGTTGAGCCAGCGGCCTAGGTCGAACACACCCGGCAGGGCGGCGGGGATACGGCCGCGGCGGGCGGCGATCGCGGTGGCGAGCATGGTGAGGCCGTAGACGAGGTAGTAGGTCAAGCCGACCATGGCGTAGATCTGGCCGACGATCCCGCCGTTGAGCAGATTGAGGCCGATCGCGACCACGGTCACGAACACGATCGCGCGAATCGGCGCGCGGCTGCGCGTGCCGACCTTCTGCAGACCGCGCGAGCCGGGGAGCATATTGTCGCGCGAGAGGGCGAAGGTCATACGGGTTGCCACTGCCATATTCGCGATCAGGCAGGCGAAGATCGACGCGAAGGCCACGACAATCATGAGTGCGCGGGCGAGCGGACCGAGGTGCGTGCCAAGCAGCTTCAGAACCGGGTTTTCCGCGCTGGCGAAGAACGTTGCCGGGTCGCTTGGCAGCGCCATGCCGAGCAGGGCGAAGATGAGAAATCCGATGATCCCCGACACGATCACCGCGCGGAACATCGCGCGCGGCGCCGCCTTGCGCGGGTTGAATGTCTCCTCGGCAAGATCGGCCGCGCCTTCCCAACCGAGTAGGACGTACACTGGTAGCAGCGCGGCGAGCGAAAACCCTGTGAGCGAAACGCTTTCCCCGCTCAGCGCGTGGGTGTCGGTGAGGATCCGAAGGCCCTCGGTGTGGCCGAAGAACACCAGCAATCCCGCGATCAGCACAACGCCGAGTACCACGGTGCCGATCAATTCGATCGACGCGCCGATGTTGTTGATCCGCGTGGCCACCTTGACGCCGACGATGTTGAGGATCGCGACCACGATGGTGCAGCCGATGGACAGGACCTGTATTTGCTGCGGAGTCGGGTCCGCCCAGATCTCCGGTGCGAATACGGTGCCGATGGCCGCGGCTGTGCCCGCCGTGCCTGCGAGGAATGAGATGAGCGCGATCCAACCGGTGAACCAGCCGAAGTTCGGCCCAACTAGCCGGCTTGACCACTGGTAGGCGTAGCCGGTGATGGGCATTCGGCCAGCGAGGTGGGCATACACGGCGACGAGCGTGAGCACGAACAGCAGCACCGGCAGCCAGAGGAACACCGCCGAGCCACCGAGGTACTTGTAGGGGTCGGTGAACAGCGTGACGATCCCGGTGTTGATCGACACCATCGAGAAAGCCAGCGCGAACGCCGTGAAGGGGCTCATCGTCCGGCGTAGCCGCTGGCGGTAGCCAAGGGCGGCGAGGTCGTCGGCGTCCGACAACGGGCGCGTGGTGATCGGCTTGTTCATCTTGCCACCATCCCCGCCTCGACCTCGGTGAGCGTTTCGTCGAGCACGTCCAGGGCCCGCGAGAGCAGCTCCCGGGGGATATCCAGCGGCGGCTTGATCTTAATCAGGCTGCCGAGGTTGGCATAGCGACTTTCGCCGAAAATCACGCCCTTTTCCTGTGCTCGCAGGAAGACCTCGTGGGCTTCGTTGACCGCAGGCTCTTTCGTGACGCGGTCGCGGACCAGCTCGATGGACACCATGAGGCCGGGGGAACGGACCTCACCGATCAGGGGGTGGCGGGTCTGCATCTCGCGCAGCCGTCCGGTCGCGTACCGGCCGTGCGCGGCGGCGGCGGCGGACAGATCGTCGTCGAGGATCGCCTGGACGGCGGCGAGTCCGGCGGCCACCGAGACCGGGAACTGCCCGAAGGTCAGTTGGTCGTCGCCGGCGTGGAACTTCGCGTACTCCTGCTTGGTGAGCACACCCGCGAGCGGGAAGCCGCCGCCGACGCCCTTGCCGAACACCAGGACGTCGGGGTCAATCCCGTAATACTCGCTAGCCCACATTCGCCCGGTGCGCCCGAAGCCGGTCTGCACCTCATCGATGATCAACATGATGTCCAGTTCGTCACACAATTTGCGGATTCCCTGGTGCCAGCGCGGCGAGAACTCGTTGTGGCCGCCGTTTCCCTGGATGGGTTCGTAGATTAGCGCGGCGACCGGCCCCTCAGTGCCCTTGGTGAGGATATCGCGGACGACCGCGAGCGTGACCTCAGTGTCTTCCTCGGGCGTGAGCGCGAGCCGCGGACGGTAGAGGTCGGGACGCGGCAGACGAAGGAAGCGGGGCTGCAGGCGGCCGAAACCGTTGTCCGGATGCGGCCAGCTCGCCGCCATTGTGGTGATCGAGCGGCCGTGGTAGCCATCGTGCAGCACGGCGACGTGTTCGGCTCCTGGGCGGTTGCGCATCGCGAGCTTGAGCGCCATTTCGACGGCCATCGAGCCGTGCAGCGTGAAGCCGACGCGGTTGAGCCCTTCAGGGGCGATGGACACCAGGAGGGCCGCTAGTTCTAACAGGGCTGGGGTGTGGAACGTCGGTCGCGCGTGGGCGATCGCGCGGGTTTGTTCAATGGCCGCCTCGATCACGCGTGAGTCGCCCGCGCCGAGGTTGTTGGACCAGGCTTGCGCGGTGCAGTCGATGTATTCGCGGCCGTGGTCGTCCCACACGAGCGAGCCAAGTGCCCGCACCAGGGTGAGCTTGTCCGGGTCGCCGCCAGCCGGCTCGTGGAGCAGGGCTTCGCGCCCGAGGGCGTGGCGGCCAGTCAGCGGGGTCACGCTACTCGTCACGGCATTCCTCCTGGATAGGTGCGTGGTGCGCGCCTAGCGTAGGAGCGCTGGGGCCTCCCGCAGAAAGACCGGAATCCGTATACTCCATAGATGCCGCCTATGAACGTGGAGCTCCGGAACCTGCGGGCTTTCGTGGCCGTCGCCGAAACGGCGAACTTCACGAGGGCTGCAGAAAAGCTAATGATCGCCCAGCCGTCGTTGAGCTACACGATCCGCCAGCTCGAGGCGCAGCTAGGTTTCCGGCTCTTCGCGCGCACGACGCGGTCGACCGCGCTCACCCCTGCGGGCGAGCTGTTCTTGGGTGAGGCACGCGCCGTGCTCGACCGGCTCGACCAGGCCATGGACGTGGCGCGGCGGATGGCTTACGGCGAAGCTGGAACGCTGCGAATTGGCTACCTGATCGGCGCCGCCGTGGACCTCGTGCCGTCGATCCTGCGGGCGTTCGACGAACAGTTCGGGAACGTCCACGTTGAGGTGGTGGAGTACGACTTCGCCACGCCCGGCTGCGGGCTCGACACCGGCGAGACGGAGGCCGCGATCGTCCGGCCGCCACTGGACGTCGCCAGCATCACGACGCGAACATTGCTGCACGAGGGTTGTCTGGCGTGCGTACCAGACAACCACGAGGTGGCCAGCGAGCCCTCGGTGAACGTGGACCGGCTGCTGCGGGAGCCCATCATCGCGGCGCCTGGCGGCGGTGCCTGGCGCGACTCATGGATGCTTAACGGCCACCGCAAGCAGCCCGCCCGGGTGGTGCACGAGGCGGCCACCTTTGAGGCCGAGATGCAGGCGGTCGCGCTGGGCCGCGGTCTGTCGATCGTGCCCGCATCGGCAGCCCGGTTCTACGCTCGCCCCGGAGTGCGGTTCGTGCCGATCCGCGACCTACCCGACTGCGAAGTCGCCGTGGCCCACCGCGAAGACGCGTTGCGGGTCGCACAGAACTTCGCAGAACTTGCTGTGCGGGTCGCGCACGGATGTACCTGACGACTACCTAGTGCTGCAGCCGCACTTGGTGATCTCCATCGTTGATCTGCTGGTGTCGGCGAGGATCTTGCGCGTGGGTGGCCGGGCTGGATGACCTGTTGCACGGCAACGGAAAACGCACACCGATCGACCGCGAACTGTGCTTGCCGAAGTCGTGGGTCGCTGATCCGGACCGTTGCCGAGAGGCGAGCGGTCTGATTCGGCGGAGTTCGCGACCATGCCCCTACTTTGGCCACGCGATGGTGGCTCGGGCACTGGAAGCCTTGGTGCCCGCCCCTGGGTAACAACCGACGAAGCTACGGGCAGGATTCGAAGTTCCGCACCTGGCTTGAATCCCGGGGCACGGCTACGTCGTAGCCGTGCGCCGCGGTCAGCCGGTGCCGGCCGGCCCCGGGACTACCCGGGCCAGTGCACTGGAAGACGTCATATCCACCGCAGTCGTCGAAATCCGGGACTCGGGAATGCCGGTGAAGCGCTTGTGGGGGCGGGTGCGTGACTACCTCATCGAAGATTAGGCACCCGCCGATGACGACCTAGCGCAGCGATCAGGGCATTTGGGGCTTGCGAACCAGCAGTTGGGCCTGTTGGAACTGCCGCTCGTTTTCGTGAGGCTCGCGCCGCATCCGGGCGATCTCGATGAACCCGGCCTGGCGCAACAGTTCCGCGAGACTGTCAGGCGACCATCGATAGGCAAGCGTGACTTTGTGGTCGAATTCCTGCGCCAGCGGGTCGTTACCAGCGAAGAAACCGAGCAGCAGGTGGCCGCCCGGCGCCAGCACTCGCTGGAACTCGGTAAACACGGCTGGCAGTTGCTGCGGTGGTGTGTGGATGATGGAGTAGGACGCAAGAATGCCGCCGAGGACTTCGTCGGCGAGGTCCAGATCGGTCATCGACCCCACGTTAAAACGCAGGTCCGGATGGGCTCGGCGGGCGAGGGCGACCATCTCGGAGGAGAGGTCGATGCCGAAGGTGGTCAGGCCGAGCGCGTGCAAGTGTGCGGTCACGTGTCCGGGACCACATCCGATGTCGGCGACCGGTCCGGCGCCGTGGCCCTGCACGAGTTCGGCGAATGCGGCCAGCAGGGCACGTTCCATCGGCAAGGTCTCGAGCACGTTGCTGAAAAGCTCGGCGTACTGGGCCGCAATGGCGTCGTAGGCGGCCCTGGTGTCGCGCAAGGCGGAGGATTCGGTCACAGCGGAAACCATAGTCCGTGGCCGGTGCCCCAAGACCTGACTGTGGACCGGACGAGCCGGCCTATCCGTCTCCTGAGGCATTTCGGCAGTGACCTGCACAAACGCCACATCAGAGCTGGGGGTCGACATGCCGCTAAGGTTGCCAGACACCCCGCTCATCGACCGCGACAACTCCAACATGGGCACGCTGCCTGCTCCTCCATTTCGGAGGTCCGCGCTCACACTGGGCGGGGCGGTCGTTACCAGATAACTTGCCCTTCCACAGGAACGCCGGATGGCGATGGATCCGCGACCACGCACCGGATGGGTGGCGTGAAGCGGTCGAGTTAGAAATACCATTCGCGACGGCTATCCCCACGCCACCGAACAAGGCCAACGGCTGCGCGGGCAGTCCTTCCTACACCGCTCCTGCAAACCGTTGCAGGAAGCCGACGTCGATAGGTCCGCGATTCGAGATCATTGGTATGCCGCCAAAAAGCCGCTGCCCTGGTATTTCACCCCAGACCGACGGGCCATGAACTTGGTGGGCGCAGCTGGGTTCGAACCAGCGACCCCTTGCTTTTAAGACAGGTCCACAAGAGACAGCTATCGTGCAATACGGCACCGTTGGAGCAACGCAACGCAGTTCACGTCCGCCTGTCAACTGATCGTTCGCAAGTGTCTTGCCAGGCTTAACGGAGACTCGGCGCACCCCATAGCTGTACCGTGCTTTTGATCGTCGTTCTAGAAGCGTTATCAAGACCGCAGGGGATCGTCGTGGAGGTGAGCCAGGGCGTGGTCCCGGCAGACGATCTCGACACCGGAATGCTCCCGAAGCCAGGGACGACCGCCCCAGGAAAGTAACGTGGTCCGCCCCGCCGGTCCTCGCCCCGCCCCCGCCCGGCTGGATGGCTGGGTAGGGAGGACCGTCCAGGATTCCCCCCCGCGCCTTTAGAATTCTGGGGTGAGGGCGACCTTGAGTCGGCCGGGGGCGGGGTGCGAGTAGGTTTCGTACGCCTCCTGGGCACGGCCCATCGGGAAGACGTGGGTAATGTAAGACGTCAGGAGCTCGGGATGGGCATGGATGTACGTCTCCGCCTCGGCCAGGTATCGGTGCCAATCGAGAGTAGTACCGGCCTGGAGGGTGAGGTGTTTGCGGAAGAACGTGCGCATCGGCAGAACATAGTGGTCCTCGGGCAGGCCGAAGACAAAAAGGTGGCCGTGCGGAGCGAGCGCATCGATGGCATCGGCGACTATGTCCTGCCGGTGACCGATCGCCTCCACACACAAACTTGGGCGTTTGCCGTCGTCCCACTCGGTAGCTGCCCACTGCCGGGTGTTCGTGGTGACGAGTTCGTCGATGCCGAACGTCTCCGCGACGTCCGAACGGTCCACGCGATCCACTCCGATCACGGAGTCCGCACCGCGGCTCTTCAGAGCATGGGCGAACAGCAAGCCCAACGGCCCCAGACCGAGCACCGCGACCCGTGCACCTCGGACGTCCCCCACGCGGCTCAACGTGCTCAACACCGTTGCGACCGGCTGGACGATGGTCGACCGGACAGCGTCGAGATCACCGGCCAACCGGTGCAGCAGTGTCGCCGGATTCACCAGATACTCCGCCAATCCGTGCGAGCTTCGCGCAATCCCCACCACCCTGGACCCCGCCGGTAGTCCGGCCGCGCACGAGGCCACCACTTCCCCCGCGATCTCATGCAGCGGTACCCCCACCTGCCCGGTGTGCGGGTTGTCGGGGTCAAGTTGTCCCAGGAACTTCGGCACATCACTGCCGCAGATCGCCCCAGCATCCAGACGCAGCAGCACCTCACCTTCACCAAGATCAGCGGCCGTCGGCGTGGGCACCTCCACGCGTTCGAACCGGCCCGGGCCAGGTTGCCGCAAAGCCCACATCCCATCCGCTCCTCTACTGGTCGTTCGCGCTGCGCCGCGGCGCACCCGGCCACGGGTGTGTCCTAAGGTAAGCCGGATCGGTGATACTCGTCTAATACAGAATTCCGACAGATTGATGCCGAATATGTCATCAGATTTCACGTTCGCCCAGCTCAGGGCTTTCATCGAGGTGGCCACCGAGCTGAACTTCCGTCGCGCCGCCGAGAAGCTGCACACCACCCAGCCGCCACTGTCGCGCCAGGTAAAAGCGTTGGAACGGGTCGTCGGAGCGCGGCTGTTCGATCGGGACACCCGAACTGTCAAGCTCACACCGGCCGGCCAAGCGCTCTTACCCGAGGCCCAGCGGCTGCTGACCAACGCGGACGTCGCATGCCGTGCCGTCACCGAGGCCGTCCACGGCGAACGCGGCGTCATCCGCGTCGGCTACATCGAACCTGCGGCGTATGACTTGTTACCTCGCGTGTTGCCGCAGTTCCGTGAGCGGTTCCCGAAGATCGACCTGGAACTGCACGAGATGCACTCCTCGGAAGCCGTGCGCCGCCTGCACGCTCGAGACATCGAGATCGCATTGCTCCGGCCACCCGTCGACCAAGCCGGCCTGCAACTGGAGATCGTCTACGAGGACCGACTCGTCGTCGCGGTCCCCGAAGGTCACCCGGCATCCGGCCGCACGATCGAGCTGCGCGAGCTGGCCCACGAGAACTTCGTGAGCTACACGTCCAAGCAGGGCACAGGTGTCCACACCGCCACGCTGCAGGCATGCGCAGCCAGCGGCTTCTCCCCTAGGATCACTCACCTCGCGAGCAGCACCTCCATGCTGATGAGCTTGGTGGCGGCCGGC
Organism: Saccharopolyspora sp. NPDC000995; assembly: GCF_053599315.1. Taxonomy (NCBI): domain Bacteria; kingdom Bacillati; phylum Actinomycetota; class Actinomycetes; order Pseudonocardiales; family Pseudonocardiaceae; genus Saccharopolyspora; species Saccharopolyspora sp. NPDC000995. The sequence continues at coordinate 7,742 of NZ_JBSFLZ010000151.1, read as the reverse complement.
CAAGGTGTCGGCCTCATCCCCCAGCCGTTCGTCATGGCCCCTCGCCCAGGCGTCGGGTTCGCCACGGTCACTTCCCCCGAAGCCCGCAGCTACGTCGCCATTGCCTGGCGCAAGGACGAGTCGCGCGCCGCGTACACAACGCTGCGCAACATCACTCGTGACACAGCCAGCACCACCGGCTCCGCGGTCGCCTCAGCGGCCGATTAGCGCGCTTAACTCGGCGGCGAACCTGGCGACGGTCTCTCCGAGCTCGGGTAGGGAACGCGTACGCAGTTCCGAGGCGATGCCGGTCGTGGAGATGACGCCGACGATCTGGCCCCTGGCGTCACGGACGCCTGCCGCGATGCAGGAGACCCCTTCGAGGTCCTCCTCGTCGTCGACTGCAAAGCCGCGCGCCCGCACGCTGTCGAGCTCACCGAGAAGTGTCTCCAGATCTGTGATGCTCTTCGCCGTGCGGCGAGGAAGGCCTTCCTGCTCGACGAAAGCACGGACCTGTTCCTGAGACAGGCTGGAAAGGATGATCTTCCCGGCCGCGCTGGCATGAGGCGCCTCCCGTCCCCCGAGAGGGGTGTGGAACCGGACGACGCCGGGCCCGTCGACGCGCGCGACGAACACCGGGTAGCCGTTGTCGGCAATCGCGAGGCGCGTTGTCATGCCAGTCTCGCGGGCGAGAGCCGACAGGACCGGCCTGGCCACGTCAGCGATGGGCAGCTGATGTGAGGCGATGTCACCCAGCCGGATGAGTCCGGTGCCGAGGACGAACCGCGGACCGGCGACCTCGACGACGAGACCGCGTGCCTCGAGCGTCCGCAGCATGGCGTGCGCCGTACTTCGGGCCACGCCGAGACCGGTGGCGACCTCAGCGAGTCCGGCGCCACGGCTGTCCACGCTGGCGAGAACCTCCAGCAGGTGAGCCGCGCGATCGACACTCTGGATACGGGAACGGGTTTTTCGTTCGGCCATGCCGAAAGCCTATCAACTATCCCGAACGAATCCTTGACATGCCGAGAATCCAAGGCGAACATCTCATCCACGCCGCTATACCGAACATCGTTCGGCGATACCGGCAGAGGACTTGCTCTCATGCGCCCGACGACGACGCGGGTCAGCGACAACTCGCACACTGCTCCCCGCGCAGGTCGGTCCACCGACACAGTCCGGTGCCGCCCGCCGTACCGATCGTCTCCTCGTGAGCCGTGCGATCAGGAGGCGACGTCGCCGGAAAGCTGCGCAGGGAAACCACATCGGAGACATCCCGAGCGACGAGGAGAACCAGCGGTATGGACCGCAACGACGTCGACTGGCGCGGCTACTTCGCCGCCTCACCGACCCCATTCACCCGAGACGGCGCGCTCGATGAGGGCGCGCTGGCCGATGTCCTCTGTGGACTGGCCGACGACGGTGCCCACGGAGTGCTGGTCAACGGCAGTACCGGCGAGTGGTACTGCCAGGACGCCGAGGAGCGCTTCCGCGTCGCTGAGACCGCGGTCAAGGAGCTCCACGGGCGGGTACCCGTCCTCATCGGCGTCTCGAGTATGCACGAATCAGAGACCGTCGACTTGGCCCAGCATGCCTGCGGGATCGGGGCCGACGGAGTCCTCTACTCCCCACCCCCCGCCGCCCGCCTCACCCAATCCGAGGTCATTGCCTTCTACGAGCGGACAGCGCCGCAGATCCCAGGCGCGATCATGGTGTACAACATCCCCGCAGACGTGTCGACGAACATCTCACCGGAGACCGCGCGGGAGATCGCCACAATCGGCAACGTCGTCGCGATCAAGGACAGCACGTCGGACGACCTGCAGTTTCACCGGACCATCGGGCTCGTCGGGGACCAGATAAGGGTCTTCGGGAACGCCCTGACCCCGGCGGGCCTCAGCCTGATCGCCAGCGGGTACGGCGGCGACGGGCACTTCGGCGCCGGCATGCTCCTCGGCCGACGTACCCCTCGTGCCTTCGATCTGCTTTGGGCGGGCGAGGTGGCGGCCGCTTTGGAGATCGCCGACGAATTCGAGACAGTACGCAAGAGGCTCAATTCCGCCGATGGCAACGGCGTCACCGGCGGAGCACAGGCGCAGCTCAAGGCCATCATGCGGCTGCAGGGGAAGCCGGCGGGCTATCCGCGGCTGCCCCGCCTCGCGATCGAGGATGATCGCGAAGCACTCTCCCATCTCGTTTCCCTTCTCTCTGACCTCGGGCTTTTGCCGAGGACCGCCGAAGGTTGCAGGTAACCATGCCCACCACATCCCCCGGGTCTTCCGGACCCGACACATCCCCCGCCCCCCAGTTCACCCCGATCGCGGACAAGGTGCGTGTGCTGGCGACCGCCTCGATCGGCAACCTCGTCGAGTGGTACGACTTCGCCCTCTACGCCTACTCCGCCAGCGCCATCTCGCGCGCGTTCTTCCCCCAGGACAACGACACGGCCGCGCTACTGAGCACGCTCGCCGTCTTTGGTGTGAGCTTCCTGCTCCGCCCGCTGGGCGGCTTGGTCCTCGGGCGCATCGGCGACAAAGTCGGCCGGAAGAACATCCTGTCCATTTCCGTGATCGGCATGGGTTTTTGCACCGTGCTGATGGGCCTAATTCCGCCGTACGCGGCGATCGGCATGCTCGCTCCGGTCCTGCTGGTCGTCACCCGGCTGGGACAGGGCTTCTTCTCCGGCGGTGAGTACACCGGCGCGTCGACCTTCCTGGTCGAGCATGCCCCACCCGGCCGCCGCGGCCTGTGGGCCGGCATCTCGGTTGCGACCGGCACCCTTCCCTTCGCCTTCGCCGGCTTCGTCGTCATGAGCTTCACCGCGATGCCGTCGGCCGCTTACGACTCCTGGGGTTGGCGCATCCCGTTCCTCATCGCCGGGCCGCTCTCGCTCATCGGCTTTTATCTGCGACTAAAGGCGGCCGAGACCCCTCAGTTCCGGGCCCTCGAGGAGAGCGGCAGGAAGGAGTCCGCTCCACTGCGCACCGTATTGACCAAGTATCGCGCCGCGGTGCTCATGATCATGGCGATCGCCGGCCTCAACTCGGTCGCGATGTATACCCTGACCAGCTACATGCCGACTTACCTCAAGAAGAACGTCGGCACGGACGCCACCACCGCAACCGTCACGAACAGCATCGTAGTCGTGCTGGTGTGCGTCCTGGTGCCGTTGTGCGGTCTGCTGAGCGACCGCATCGGCCGCAAGAAGGTCCTCATCACCGGCACGGTCGGGTTGGTCGTTGTGGCGGTGCCGTCCTTCCTGATCCTTTCCTCGGGTGCCTCGGGTGCGGCGATTCTCGGCCAAGTCATCTACATTCTGCCGTTCTGCTGTGTCGCCGCGATCCTTTCGACGGTCATGTGTGAACTCTTCCCGACGGCCGTCCGCTACTCCGGTGCCTCGACCGGTTACAACCTCGCATACGCGATCTTCGGCGGAACCGCTCCATTCGTCGGGCAGTTCCTGGTGGACCAAACCGGCGTGCTCTCCGCTCCGGGTTTCTACGTCGCGGCCTTGGCGCTTCTCGTCGTCCCTGTCGCCCTGCTCGTCCCGGAAACCTGCCGGAGGAGCCTCAGCGAGGAGCTGCCCGGCACGAAGCGAAGCCACCAAGCCGCAACAGACAAGGCAACCGGAACCAGGGAGATGATCTAGTCGTGGCCTCAGTGCAGATCGGCGTGGACATCGGTGGCACCTTCACCGACTTCACCCTCGTCGACACCGACACCGGGAAGCGGCATCACGCGAAGCGCCCCACCACACCGAGCCGCCCTGCGGACGCGGTCGTGGACGGCCTCGCAGAGTTCCTCACCGACACCGGCTACGTGCCGGCCGACGTGACGCGCTTCGTGCACGGCCAGACCATCGCCCTCAACACCGTGCTCCAGCGGCGCGGGGAGGAGCTTGGGCTGGTGGTCACCCACGGATTCCGGGACGTGCTGGAACTGCGCCGCCTACACCTCGGGAAGCCGGTTGATCTGTTCGCGGTCCGTCCGGCACCTCTGATCCCCCGCTCGCGGGTGGTGGAGGTGCCGGAGCGGATGCTGGTCGACGGGCGGGAGGACACCCCCCTCGACGTCGACTCCCTACTCGCCCACGTCGAGGCGCTGCGTAGCAACCACGGCCTGCACCACATCGTCATCGCGTTCCTGCACGCTCACCTCTACCCCGAGCACGAGCGGGCGGCCAAGCATGCGCTCCTCGATCGCTGGCCCGACCTACGGGTCTCCTGCTCGCACGAGGTGTGGCCGGAGATCCGGGAGTACGAGCGCACCATAGCGGCCGTCATAAACGCCTACGTCGCACCGGCGGTGGAGGCGTACCTCGCGGACCTCGAGACCCGGCTGGCGGACCTGGGCGTATCAGCCCAGTGTCTGATCACCAAGTCGAACGGTGGCGTGACCGGCGTCGACGATGCATCCACGAACGCCATCCAGACCATGTTGTCGGGTCCGGCGTCGGGCATCTCGGCCGTCCGTGACGTGCTCGCGGAGATGGGAATCGACACCGGCCTCACCCTCGACATGGGTGGAACCAGCACCGACATCGCGGTCATCCGAAACGGCGAGCCGGTCACCTCCCGCAACGGCGAGGTCGGCGACTTCCCGGTCGTCCTGCCGGCCATCGAGATGTTCTCCATCGGCGCAGGCGGCGGTTCGATCGCCTGGGTGGACGACACCGGTGTCCTGAAGGTCGGACCCGAGAGCGCGGGCGCCGCACCCGGCCCGGCCTGCTACGGCAAGGGCGGTACCCGGCCGACCCTGACCGACGCGTTCCTGGTCTGCGGTTTCATGGGGGCGGTCGACATCGCCGGCGGCACCATGCACCTAGACGACAGCGCCGCCCGGACGGCGCTGCAACCTTTGGCCGACGCACTCGGTACCGATGTCGAGACGACCGCCAAGCAGATCGTCGAGGTCGCCACCTCAAGCCTGTACCGCGGTTCCAGCTCCGTCTTCGCGAAGTCCGGCATCGAACCGAAGCAGACGGTGCTGGTCGCCTTCGGCGGCGCCGGGCCGGTCCAGGCCTGCGCACTGGCAGAGGAGCTCCGCGTGCCCCGCGTAGTCGTACCCGCCTCCCCGGGCACGCTGTGCGCGACCGGCGCCATCATGGCGCGACCGCGCACGGACTTCATCCGGACGCTCAACGCCGACGTCGACAACCTCGGAGAGCAGGCGTATACGACGGCCGTGACCGAGCTGCGGGCCCAAGCCGACGCCTGGCTGGAGCGTAATGGGTTCACCGACGCCGACTTCCCAGTCTCCATCCAGCTGGCCGGCGACATGCGGTATGCGCAGCAGTCCTACGAGATCGAGGTGGCCATCGCGGAGGAGCTCGGGAGCGCCGCCAACACCGCGCTGCGCGAAGCGTTCGAGAAGACATACGCCGACCACTACGGCATCACCAGCCCGGACCAGGGCGTCGAATTGGTCTCGCTGCGGCTGTTCGTCACCGTTGACCTGCCCGGGCGCGCCGGCGGCACCCGGCCGGTCCTCGACCGCGGCCGGGCCGTCGGCGACCTCGGAACCCGGACGATCCTCCACGGGACGGCCCCGGTCGAGGCCAAGGTCGTGTCGCCAGAGCGGATGGCGACCGGCGAGCCGGTAACAGGGCCGGCGATCGTCGCCTTGCCCGACAGCACGATCGTCGTGGTCCCGGGCTACACCGCATCTATGGACGAGTACGGAAACGTGATCGCGGAGGCGAACGCCCATGTCTGAAGTCCCCCTCGAAGTCCTGTACAACCGCTTTCAGGCCATCGTCGAGAACATGTCCCACGTCATCGAACGAACCGCCTACGCCACCTTCATCAAGGAGACCGCCGACTTCTCCTGCGGCGTGGTGGCAACGACCGGCGAGTACGTGGCCTACCCCTGGAGCCTGGGCGCCCCCGGGTACCTCGGCACGAACATGAAGGCACTGCTGGACTACTTTCCCGATTACGAGCCGGGCGACGTGATCATCTGCAACGACCCCTACCTCATCGGCCAGCCCTGCACGCATCTCCCTGATGTCCACGTGATCCGCCCGATCTTCGTCGACGGCGAGTTGCTGGCGTGGGCGTACGCCTTCATCCACGTCTCCGACTTCGGCGGCACAGTGCCTGCGAGTGTGTGGCCGACGGCCCGGGAGATCTACCAAGAGGGGGTGCGGCTGCGACCCACCAAGCTCTACCGGGCCGGCAAGCTCAACACCGACATCTTCAACCTCATCCTGGACAACACCCGCATCCCGGCAACCAACAAGGGCGATATCGAAGCGATGTGCGCCGGCCTGGAAGTATGCGAGCAGCAGGTCCTCGAAGCGGCCGAGCGGTACGGCAAGGAGGCGGTGGCGAGCGGGATCGACCGGGTCCTGGAGTACGGCGAAGCGCGTGCCCGCCGGCTCTTCGAGGAGATCCCGGACGGTTCCTACCGCTTTGTCGACTATCTCGAGGACGACCTCTACTCCGACGTGCCGGTCCGGATCGAGGTCACCATGCGGGTCTCTGGCTCGGACGTCGTCATCGACTTCGATGGCACCGACCCGCAGGTCTCCTCCGCGCTCAACATGGCCGGTGTCGACGGTACGAACTCCCTGCTCTGCCTGGCCCTGGTCGGCTACCTCACCAGCCGCGACGACGATCTCCCCAAGTGCAGCAGCATCCTGCGCCCGGTCACTCTGACAGCCCCCGAAGGCACCGTCGTCTCGGCGCAGCATCCAGCCGCCATCGGTGTCCGGTACGCCACCGCGATCCGGGTCGGGGACGCCGTCTACGGCGCCCTGGCCCAGGCTTTGCCCGGCAGGGTCCCGGCGTGCTCGTCGGGGTCCATCTCACCGGTGGTCGCCGCCGTGCCGCGCCCCGAGACGGGCGAGCGCCTGGTCGAGGTCGTTCAGCCGATCCTCGGTGGTGGCGGCGCCCGGCCGGGAGCCGACGGCCTGGATGCGGCCGAGAGTGCATACGGCGGGTTCATGCGCAACACCCCGGTCGAGTCGTGCGAGGCCGCGCTTCCGATCGTCGTACGGCGATACGGGCTGGTCCCCGACACCGGCGGCGCGGGACGCCACCGGGGCGGCTTGGCCATGCGACTCGACTTCGAGGCGATGCACATCGACACCGAGGTGACCGGGCGCGGCCTCGAGCGGTTCGGCCTGGCTCCGTGGGGCGTCGACGGGGGACAGGCCGGAACCACGGGCCATTGCACCGTGCGGCGCGGCGACGAAGTCACAGACATCGGCAAGTTCGACCTGCTGCGGATGGAGCCCGGTGACGTCGTCAGCATCATCTCCGCCGCCGGTGCCGGCTACGGCGACCCGCTCGATCGCCCAGTCTCCGAGGTGCTGGCGGATGTCGAGCGCGGACTCCTCTCGGAGGAGTACGTCGCCGAGTGGTACGGCGTGGTCATCCGCGACGGTCGTATCGATGAGACCGGCACCGCGACCCTCCGGGGCCAGCGACGCCGGGCCAGTACTGACATCGCCCTGGGCGAGGGACGTGCCGCGCTGGAAGCGCGGTGGCCCGACGAGGTGCAGGCCGAGGTACGTCGGATGCTTCTCGAATTGCCGATCGGTATCCGCGACTGGGCCAAGCACAAGGTCTACCGCATCTACCAGGAGCGGGATGCCGGTACGGGGATCCAGGACATCTGCGCCCTGGTACTCGGCCAGCTCGGCGGGGATGTCGCCGGCCGAGTCCCCGCCTGATGACGACCATGCCACCTTCGTGGTCGGCCTCTCGGCCCTCCGCGAGGTCCTTGATCACGTGCATGGCCCGTTTGAGCGTCGCGAG
>NZ_JBSFLZ010000150.1:0-15770 GCF_053599315.1 Saccharopolyspora sp. NPDC000995 | reverse complement strand
GACCCGCCGGGGCTTGCGCCTGCGGCCTCCGGCCGACCGCGCCCCGGCACCCCGGACAGCCGTTCGACCTCGCCGCCATCCACTGCGGATATACCAGTCGTCTAATCCGGCGGTACGGAGAACTCTGACGCAGTGAACAGCAGATCAAGCAATTTCCTCGTTTTTATACTCCTCGGCGTAGACAACTTCGCACCTATCAAGGAAGCGTGCTATCACACGGTCGCCTTCGTGTTGGGGCCGCTGGATCTGAGGACTTGCCTCCAGCTCGCGCTCAGGCGTGCTTTCAAGGAGCGGTGCCCCGGGGGACCGTGTGCGAGCTTGCGCTTGCCGTCTGGCGATTGACCGTGCCCCTGGGCCCGTTAGTCTGACGCCCACAGCCTTTACCCGTGGAACACTTCATCCAGAGTTCCTGGCTCAACCATTTTCGTATCGTGCGGGAACGTAGGCGATCCTTAAGTTGAGCTCGCATTCTCAAGCTTCCTTGCTATCTACCTCTGTGCCGCTGTGAATAACGTGAGATTCCTCCCCTTGGGCAAGGAGTTCAATATCCTTGGCTATAGACCTCGGGATCGCGGTCCTGGTTTTCAGAAGAATCGTTACCAGAATTAGCAGGATTTGCACTAGCAGCATCCCACCTAAGAGCCAAATTGCTGACGCATCCGATCCGTCAACCGGGCACCAGCCGCCACACCATCACCCGCCACATCCCAAGATCACACCACAAGATCAACTTAAGCTAAGCGGCATTGGTCTATAGCAACGAAAAGTACCCACGGTTCCTGGGCGACCACTTCAAGCAAGTCACCGGCAGCACACCGCGACGCGGCGCACACTGGGCGATGTGCTGCATGTCGTACTCGCCTGGTGGTGGTGATTGCCGTGGTCCTGGGCGCAATCCAGGCGTTCCAACGCCGGTTGATCTACTACCCCTTCGGGCAGCCGCCGCCCGCTGCCGCGGTGCTCAGCGGCGCCGAGGAGGTGGTGCTGCGCACGAGCGACGGTCTCCAACTGGGTGCCTGGTACCTGCCGGCCCGCGGTCGGCACAGCGACGCGGGCGTGCTCGTCGCCAACGGCAACGCGGGGAACCGGTCGCTGCGGGTGCCGCTGGCCGACGCGCTCGCAGAACGCGGGCTGGCCGTGCTGCTGTTCGACTACCGCGGTTACGGCGGCAACCCGGGCCACCCGAGTGAGGAGGGCTTGGCGAAGGACGCCCGTGCGGCGCTGCGCTACCTCGTCGAGGAAGCCGGCCTGCCACCGGACCAGCTGGTCTACTTCGGCGAAAGCCTCGGTGGGGCTGTGGTCACTGAGCTGGCGACCGAGGAGGAGCCGGCCGGGCTGGTGCTGCGGTCACCGTTTACCGACCTCGCTTCCGTCGGCCAACGCCAATTCCCGTACCTGCCGGTGAGGTTGTTGCTCCGGGACCGGTACCCGCTCGCGAAGCACCTGCGCACAGTCCAGTGCCCGGTCGCCGTCGTATACGGGAGTGCCGACTCGATCGTATCCCCGGAAGAGAGCCGAGCCGTCGCCCGGATTCGGCCGGGCACGACCGAACTGGTCGTCGAGAACGCGGACCACAACGATCTCGCGCTGCTGGACGGGCCCGCCGTGATCGAGGCGGTGGTGCGGCTCGCGAACTGACCGCTCCAATGGTGACGGCTGCAGTCAGGTCTCCCGGGCGAGGAGGTTCTTCAGCGCTTCGTCGATGAAGGCCGTGTCCCCGGGGTTCAGACAGCCGCCGGCGAAGTGTCCTCGGCCGGGGTGCCGGTATGACGCTCCCAACGCTCGGGGTCCGCGTTGCGTCGTCTTACGATCTGAGCGTTGAGAGCGGCACCGCCGCACCGCCCGGAGTCCCTGGAGAAACCCCGTGAACGCAGGCGCACCTGCCACGAACAGCTACTACGAGCGGATCGACGAACACCGCTACAAGCCCACCTGCCACGCCAGCGGCGCGTGGAACCCGGACGAGCAGCATTTCAGCCCGCTGGGCGGTCTCATAGTCCACGCCATAGACCAGCATCTGGCCGCACGTCCGGACAGCTTGGTCCTCGGCCGCGTCAGCTTCGACATCCTCGGGCGTCTCGCCCTCGACGAGTGCGAGATACGGGTGGAGACCATCCGGCCCGGCCGCACCATCGAACTGATCGAAGCCGCCGTGCTCGTCGCCGACCGCCCGGTCGTCAAAGCCCTCGCGTGGCGCCTCGCAGTCCTGGACACCGAAGCCGTTGCGGGCGGTGGTGCCCACCCGCTCACCCCGCCCGAAGAGGTCGCCCCCTGGTCGATGGACTCGGTGTGGCCCGGCGGGTACATCGCTTCCTTGAACGCCCGCCCGCTCGCGCCGCCGCAGCCCGGCCGCACGACGGCTTGGATCTCCACCGAGCTCGACCTCGTCGCCGGTGAGTCCAGCAGCCCGCTGGCGTCCTACATCGCGCTCGTCGACACCGCCAACGGCATCGCTTCGCGCCAGTCGCCCACCGACTGGATGTGGCCCAACGTCGACCTGACGATCCACCTCCACCGGCAGCCCGAAGGTAGCTGGACCGGCCTGGACACCACCGTCGTCTTCGGCAGCACCGGCCAAGGCATTACCAGCACCGTCCTGCACGACATCAAGGGCCCGGTCGGGCACGCCCAGCAGATCCTCACCGTCCGACCGCTGCCGGACTGACGGCTGATCAAGGCACCTCGCGTGTACCCCTCCGGCGCGCGGCAGGGGCCTTCGTCTCTGGGCTGGGAGAATTGCCAAGAACGGTGGATCGAGGTCCTAATGAGTCGTGAGTCGGCCGTCCGGCAGACTCGCGTCTGGTAGCCGTCGGCAGGTGAGCACTCGTTGGTCCTGGACGTCTGTGTCCTGATGAAAGAGCCCGATTTCTCGGCCCGCTCGCCCGGTCGTCGCGCGAGCGACATCTGAGAGCCACTGGAGGTATCCGGTCTGGCAACAATCGACTCGATGTCCGACCGGGTTAAACGGGTTCATTTGCGTCACGGCCAAGCCGAGTCCGTGCCAGACTCCGCTCGCGCATTCGGACGATGCGCCTTGCTGATCTGGGGAGGAACCATGGCACGAGTCGGTTTCCGGAGTGTTCTCACGGCGTCCGCGATGGTCGCCGCGTCGCTGCTCGCGTCGATGGTGGTGACGCCCGCTGCCAATGCGGCCGGCAAGCTGTGGGGGCCGATCTACGCCAAGAGCGGCCAAACGGCCATCGGCTCCGCAGATGGAGACTTCGCCAACAACGGGGGTGTCTACGCGACAGTCGGCGCCAATTGGCGTGACCTGCGCGACGATGGCATGCCCACGTTCGTGAGGGTGGAGTTCTTCTTCCTCGTAGAGGGCAAGTGGGAAAGCGCGGGCAGCAGCGAGTCCGCCCGCACCAACACTCACGCCAGCGGGCCCCTATCCCGCAGGCTGAGGCATGAAGCGACCGCAGCACGCGCCGCGATTCACGTGTGCGTCGACCGCAACGCTCTCCCAGACTTCTGCTCGCGCGACGCGATCGTGTCGTTCAACTACTGACCCGATTTCTTCCTGACCATGCGCTGCGCAGAAGGCCTCCCTCGAACTGGCGAAACGCTCGGCCGGGCGGCCCGACGGCACCGACTAGTTGGGAACCGCCGGGATACGGTGAGAACCGCCCATGCGCGCTGGCTGAATGCGCCCCGGGGACGCGCCACCGGCCTGGTTTCCGCTGGCCCGCGGATCGTCGGGACCGATCATCTCCGCAGCGATGAGACCGCGATACCGGCCAGAACCACCAGTGCGAGGCTATTGAGCGTTGTCAGCCCATTGAAGGCCATTGGGATGACGAGCACTACAAGCCCCAACGAGAGCAGGAGAGGCAGGGCGAGCGACCGATCACTGCGCAGTATCAACATCGGCTGTGCGCGTCCGGGAAGTGCTCGGGCTGCTGCTGCTGTCGGTCGTCGCCTCGCGTCGCGCCGCCAGCTGCTGTGGTCCGGTCTAGCGCTGGCCGGGTTCTACCTGCTGGGCAGCGGCGGCTTCGACCAGTTCGACGTCGCCGGTGTGGCCTTCGCGCTGGGGGCCGGGAGGATGTGGGCGGCATACATCGTGCTCAACGCCCGCGCGGGCGCCCGCTTCCCGCGGCTGGACGGCCTGACGATCACGATGTCCGTCGCCGCGCTGGTCAGCCTGCCGCTGGGCGTCGGGGCATCGGGCGGGAGGCTGCTGGAACCGGAGGTGTTCGGTCTGGGCCTGGCGATCGCGGTGATGAGCTCGGGCGTGCCTTACGCCCTCGAACTGCTCGCCCTGCGCCGCCTGCCAGCGGCGACGTTCGCGGTGCTGACGAGCCTGTCGCCGGCCATTGCCGCGACGGCGGGTTATCTTGTGCTGGATCAGGACTATCGCTGCTGCAACGCGCCGCGATCGCGATGGTGGTCACGGCGAGCGCGGCCGCGGTGCGCACGGGCAAGCGCTGAGTCGAAGCCCTACCACCTGCCGGGCGCTACGACCACCGGATCGATCAGCGCCCACCGCTCACCGGAAAAGTCGCTGGGAGTACCGATTTCGTCCGGGTCTCCCGGCTCCCGCCGTCGAACCGCTTTCCGGGTGCGAATGGGCGGGATCGTCGCAGCGGTGGCCGGGTCGGTCGCACTGGTCGGACAATGGGGGTGACCTCGGCAAGGGGGTGGCCACGTGTACCTGGATCCCGAGCTGGCAGCGGTCCTGCCCGCGCTTCCCGACCTGCACATCCAGGACCTCGCTGGGGCCCGCGCCCGGATGCGGCAAATGGCTGCGGGCGCGGCGCAGCCCGACGAGGTCGTCATGACCGACCGCGCGGTGCCCGGTGTGGATGGTGGTTCCGTGCAGGTCAGAGTCTGCAAGCCGCCCGAGGCCATCGGCCCGCTTCCCGCCCTGCTCTTATTGCACGGTGGTGGATTTGTGATGGGCGGACTGGAAGCGGTCACCGCGCAAGCCGCGGATCTGTGCACTCGGTTGCCTGCGGTCGTCGTGGCCGTCGACTACCGGCTGGCCCCGGAACACCCGTATCCGGCTGCCCTGCAGGACTGCGAGTCAGCGCTGCGCTGGATCGCCGCTGGAAGCGGAGCGCTCGGGGTCGACGCTGAGCGGATCGGCGTGTACGGGATGAGCGCCGGCGGCGGTCTCGCCGCCGCGCTCACCCTGATCATCCGCGACCGCGGCGGACCACCGCTGTGCTTCCAACTGCTCGATGCCCCCGAGGTCGACGACCGGCTGGACACCACCTCGATGCGGACGTTCGACGACACTCCATTGTGGAACCGAGCAGATGCGGTGCTGAGCTGGCGGTACTACCTGGAGGGCTGCGACGGGGCCGTTTCTCCTTACGCCGCACCGGCACGCGCCAACGATTTCTTCGGCCTTCCCCCGGCGTACGTGTCGGTTTACGAGAACGACCCGCTGCGCGATGAGGGGTTGGCCTACGCGTCCGGCCTGCTAGATGACGGCGTATCGGTCGAGTTGCACCTGTTCCCCGGCACATTTCACCGGTCAGCCGTCATCGCGAGCGCAGCCGTATCCCGACGGCAGGCCGCCGAAACCCTCGACGCGCTCCGGCGGGGCCTGAACCCCGCCGCATGACCGCGACCCGAGCGGCGTCGTTGCGAGCGTACCCACTTGCTCGAATCGTGTTCTAGAACGTAACAGAAGATCGCGTCCGGCATAGATTCTCGCTTTGTTTAGGCTGGTAAACGCGATGTGTTCGCTCGCAGGCGGGCGTGAACATGCAGACGGTACCGGGACACGAAAGCGTTGACATCTAACTTCGCAAAGCCGAGTTATGAGCTTGCCGTGGGCAATCACAACGCTATGACCCGGCTGCGGTGGGGCAAGGGTCTGGCTGCAACTTGTTGAGTGCCGCAGCGGCGAAGAACATCCTGGCCGCAGCGGGGTCACTGCTGCGTGGGTTCGCGGACTTCGGCGAGGCTGTGCACCAGGGGCGGCAGGCTGAGCATGATGTAGTCGCGCACCGTGCGCACCGGGTCTTCGTCGCCCGAGAGGATCGCTTCCTGCATCGCGGACTCGAACAGGGCCATCAGCATCCGCGTCAGGTGCATCGAGTTGATCGAGAAGCGCAGCCCCACCGATTCCAGCGCTGCGTCGATCATGTCGGTGAGCTGCTGCTGGAAGGTGCGCGTGGCCTCCAGGAAGCGCGGTGCGATCTGGGGTTCGCGCATCGCCAGCAGCCGGAACTCGCTGTTGAGCAGGCACCACTGCCGCTCCTCCGGCAGGAAGGTCAGCAGGTCCGCGAGAGCTTCCTCGATCAGCTCCGGGTCGGGTTTTCCCTCGGCGCGGCCTAGCGGGGTGACCGCGTCGTCGAACCGCTCCCGCAGCGCCTCCAGCCGCAGCCGGTTCTCCCGTTCGGCCAGCGCCATGAACAGCTCTTCCTTGCTGGCGAAGTTGGAGTGGAATGCCCCGCGCGTGAACCCGGCCGCGTCCGCGATGGCCTCGATGGAGATGCCGTTGATGCCGTGCTCGCAGAATTGCTGGTACGCGGCGTCCATCAGCCGCTCCCGGGTTTTGGCCCGACGGGCCGTCTCCCGCGTGCCCGGCGCGGCTGCGCCGCCCGCCGCTGCGGTCGACCTGGTCTTGCTCACGCGAACTTTCCCTCCTAACGGGCGGTTCCGTGATCTTTCACGCTCGGTCGGAACCTATCCCACCCTAGCCGATACGGTTCGGTATCGGATACCGTGGCGTATCCGATACGGCGCAGTATCGGTTCCTTCCGGTGACATCAACATCGTCCGGTCCGACCGGCGACAGGAGTCTGCGTGTCCTCCTTCCTCTACTCCGTCGGCCGCAGAGCGTTCGCGGCCCGTAAGGCAGTGCTGGCGCTGTGGCTACTGGTCCTGGTCGTCGCGGTTGGTGCGGCGGGTCTGCTCAACAAGGGCCTGGACAACTCCGTCAGCATTCCCGGCACCGAGTCGCAGCAGGCGCTCGACCGGCTGTCGGTGACGTTCCCGCAAACCAGCGGCGCCTCAGCGCAGATCATCGTGGTGGCGCCGGAAGGCGTGCGGGATCCGGCCGTGCGGCGGGAGGTGGAGCGGGCGGTCGACGAGCTCGACGACGTGCCGCAGAAGTCGCAGGTGATCTCGCCCTACCAGGAGGAATTCGGCGGCGCGATCAGCTATGACGGCCACGCCGGGCTGATCGTGGTGCAGCTCGACGGCGAGGTCTTCGCGATCGGCGAAACCACCAAGGACCGCGTCGTCCAGATCACCCAGGAGCTGCAAGACCGCTTGCCGGAGGGCGCGCAGGCCTCCTACGGCGGCCAGCTGTTCTCGCAGAAGTTCCCCGGCTTGACCATCACCGAGGCGCTCGGCCTGGTGATCGCGATCGTGGTCCTGATGGTCACCCTGGGTTCGTTCCTGGCTGCCGGGATGCCGCTGATCAACGCGCTGCTGGGCGTCGGCATCTCCATGACGCTTATCTTCATTGCGACCGCGCTCGGGCCGATCAGCGCGACGACGCCGCTGCTTTCGCTGATGCTGGGCTTGGCGGTCGGCATCGACTACGCGTTGTTCATCGTGTCGCGCCACCAGCAAGAACTCGCCGGGGGATTGTCGGCGCAGGAAGCCGCCGCGCGGGCCAACGCGACTGCGGGCTCGGCGGTGATCTTCGCCGGGCTGACGGTGATGATCGCGCTGGTTGGGCTCAGCGTCGCGGGCATCCCGTTCCTGACCACGATGGGCGTCGCGGCGGCCACCGGGGTCGGCATCGCGGTGCTGGTGTCGGTCACCCTGATGCCCGCGCTGCTGGGCTTCGCCGGTGACCGGCTGCGCCCGCGTTCCCGCAAGAGGCGCACCAAACCCGCGTTCGGGCAGCGGTTCTTCGCCAGCTGGGTGCGCGCGGTGACGCGCTTCCCGATCGTCACCGTGCTGGCCGTGATCGCGGTGCTCGGCATCGCCGCGGTGCCGGCGGCCGGGCTGCGGCTCGCCCTTCCCGATGCGGGCGCGCTGCCGAAGAACGATCCGGCCCGCGTGACCTACGACCTGATCGACGAGCACTTCCCGAAGGGCTTCAACGGCCCGCTGATCGTGACCGCCAACATCGTCACCAGCACCGACCCGCTCGGCCTGATGAGCGAGGTAAAGGCGGAGATCGAGCGGCTGCCCGGCGTGGCCGACGTGCCGCTATCCACCCCGAACCCCACCGCCGACACCGGGATTGTGCAAGTGATCCCGGAAGGAGAGCCGGACTCCCCGGAGACCAAGCAGCTCGTGGACGAGATCCGGTCGCTGCGCGGGCACTTCCAGGACACCTACGGCATCGACATCTCCGTCACCGGCTTCACCGCCGTGGGCATCGACGTGTCGGCCAAGCTGGGTGCCGCGCTGCTGCCGTTCGGTGTGGTCGTCGTCGGTCTTTCGCTGGTGCTGCTGACGATGGTGTTCCGGTCCATCGCGGTGCCGATCAAGGCGACCTTGGGCTACCTGCTCAGCATCGGTGCCTCGCTGGGCGTGGTGAAGCTGGTGTTTCAGGACGGCTGGCTGGCCGGTGCGTTCAACGTCGAGAACACCGGGCCGGTCATCAGCTTCATGCCGATCGTGCTGATGGGCGTCCTCTTCGGACTGGCCATGGACTACGAGGTATTCCTGGTTTCCCGGATGCGCGAGGAGTTCGTGCACACCCGTGACGCGCGCGGTTCGATCAACTCGGGTTTCGTCTCCTCGGCGCGGGTCGTGACGGCCGCGGCCGTGATCATGTTCGCGGTGTTCATCGCTTTCGTCCCGGAGGGAGACGCGAACATCAAACCTATCGCGCTCGGGCTCGCGGTCGGCGTGTTCGTCGATGCCTTCATCGTGCGCATGACGCTGGTCCCCGCCGTGCTGGCGCTGATGGGCGACAAGGCATGGTGGATGCCGCGCTGGCTGAACCGCGTGCTGCCTTCCTTCGACGTTGAAGGCGAGAACCTGCGCGAAGAACTCGCGCTCGCGGACTGGCCGCGGCCCGGTGCCGACGACGCGATCGCTTGCAACGGATTGCGGCTGGCAGACCCGTTCTCGGGCCGCCCGATCTACAGCGGCGTCGGCTTCATCCTGCCGCGACGGGGAGTGCACGTCGTGCGCGGCGATGCTGAATCGGCGGTGACGGCGTTGCTGCTGACCCTGTCCGGGCGGTTGAAGCCGGACGCGGGCAAGTTGAAGGTGCTCGGCCACGTCCTGCCCGCGCGGGCCGCGGCCGTGCGCACGCAGGTCGGCTACGTCGATGTCGGCGAGGGCGGCTCGGAAGCGGTGCGGCTCGCGCTCCGCGAGGAACCCGCCGTGCTCGTCCTCGACCGCACCGACCGGGTTTCCGATCCCGGCGAGCGGCGGGCGATCCGGGACCTGATCACCGGAACCGACATCACTGTGGTCGCGGGTACCACCGGCCTGGCCGAGATGGACGACGTGCTGCCCGCATCCACGTGGGTCACCGCCTCCGAGCTCCGCGTGGCCGAGCAGCCCCGCACCCTCTCCGGCGCGATCCGCTAGAAAGCAGAGGTAATCGCTGTGCGTTCGTGGAAAAACGGCCGCTTCCGGCTCCCGCTGCTGCCCTTGCTCGGGCTGCTGCTGGTGCCGCTGGCCATCGCGGGGCTGCTGACGTGGTCGTTGGGAAAACCCGAAGACCGCCTGGGCAGCGTCAAGGCCGCCATCGTCAACAACGACAAGCCCGTGGAGATCAACGGGCAGCTCACTGCGCTGGGGCGGCAGTTATCGGCCAAGCTCGTCGGCGACGAGATCAAGAGCAACTACGACTGGGAGTTCGCCACTGCGCTCACCGCGGCCGAAGGACTGCGAGACGGCACCTATGCGGCCGTCGTGACCATCCCGGAGAACTTCTCCGCGGCCGCCACCTCCTTCTCCGGTGACCCGGCGCGGGCGACGCGGGCGACGATCGACGTCGCCACCGGCGACCGCAGCCGCTTCGCGGACGAAGCGGTCAGTCGGGTGGTGACCGCGACCGCGGCGAACCTGCTCGGCCAGCAGCTGACCACGACGTACCTGGACAACGTCTACGTCGGGTTCAACACGCTGGGCGACAAGCTCGGCGAAGCCGCGGACGGAGCCACGTCGCTGGCCGACGGGGCCAAGCAGCTCGCCGGCGGCACCGACCAGCTCGTCACCGGTGCCCGCCAGCTGGCGAAGGGTTCGAGGTCGCTCGCGGACGGCCTCGGCGCGCTTGACGGCGGTGCGGCGCAACTGGCCCAGGGCACCGGGGGCTTGTCCGACGGGCTCGCAACGATGCGCGACCAGACCTCGAAGCTGCCGCAGCAGGCCGCGACCCTCGCCGACGTCTCGGCGCAGGAAGCGCAGGGCGTGGCGCAGCTCAACACCGGCCTGCAGGGACTTGCGCAGAGCCTGGAGGAGTCCGCCAAGCAATGCCCGATCGATGTGCTGCCGATGTGCCAGAAGCTCGCGGGCCAGGCAGCGGCTGCGACGGCGCTCAGCGGCGGCGCCGGTCAGGTTCATCAGGCCAGCCAGGGCGTATCCAGCGGTCTCGCCGCGCTCGCCGGACGCACTCCGGGATCCGGCGGCGGACTTCCCGCGTTGTCCCAGGGCATCAACCAGCTCGCC
Source organism: Saccharopolyspora sp. NPDC000995 (assembly GCF_053599315.1). NCBI lineage: Bacteria > Bacillati > Actinomycetota > Actinomycetes > Pseudonocardiales > Pseudonocardiaceae > Saccharopolyspora > Saccharopolyspora sp. NPDC000995. The sequence continues at coordinate 5,222 of NZ_JBSFLZ010000150.1, read as the reverse complement.
GGGGGAGCGGCCCAGCTCGACGACGGAGCGGCGAAGCTCGCGGACGGGCTTTCGCGGACCCGCGGTGGAGCCGACCAGCTGGCCGACGGGGCCAAGCAGCTCGCCGGCGGGGTGCAGGGGATCGCCGACGGCGCTCGGCAGCTCGGTGACGGCTCCGGGCAGCTGTCCTCGAGCTTGGACAAGGCCGTCGGCCAGCTGCCCAGCTATCCGGACGGGGACCGGGACAAGCTCGCGAAGGCCGTCGCGAACCCGGTCACGACGGCGGATGGCACGACGCTCGGCTTCGGCTCGTCGGGCCCGTCGCTGTATGCGGTGCTGGCGCTGTGGATCGGCGCGATCGCGACGTTCTTGGTGCTGCGGCCGATACCCGAGCGCGTACTCGGGTCGACCCGGTCGTCGTTCCGGCTCACCGCGCGGCAGTTCACCCTGCCCGCCGGAATCGCGGCGGTGCAGGGGCTGGTCGTGACCGCGATCGTCGGGATCGCGCAGGACCTTTCGGCCGGGCAGTGGTTCGGCTGCGCCGCGCTGCTGGTGCTGACGGCGGTGGCGTTCACCGCAGTCAACCACGCGCTCGCAGCCTTCGGCGGAGTCGGCCGGTTCGGCGCGATGCTGGTGGCCGTGCTCGCGCTGGCCGGCGGGTTCGTCGCCGCAGTACCTGTGGCGCTTGGCCAGATCTTGTCGGTACTACCGACCGCACCCGCACAGGACGCGTTGCGTGCGGTTGTCGAAGGGACCGCCCCGAGCGGTGGGGTGCTCCTGGGGCTGATCGCTTGGGCGCTGAGCGGTCTCGTGGCCACCTTCCTGGCAGTCGAGCGCGGACGCACCGTCCGAGCCACCCGCCTGCGCCCGAGCCACGCGCTGCGCCGCGACCACGGAAACGACGTGACGACCCGGTCCGGTCGGCCGCAATCACGACCGACCGGACCGCCGGCGCGAATCCCCGCGGATCGGCCGCCGACCAGTCTCGATCAGCCCGAGGTAGGGCTGGAGTAGTTCGTGAGCTGCGCCATCTGCGCAAGGCTGATATCTGCGTGCACCTCGCGTCCCGAAGTTTGGTTCCCACGGTGGATGACACAGGTGCCTTCAACCCTCGAGCTTGTTTTCGTACCAGCACCATGTTGGTCCATTGTGGACGATCGGGGTGAGTCTGGCACTTCCTGCTACGGGGTAACGAGAAGCCCGATCGGTATCGAGGTACTGCTCATGAATGCTTCCTGTCCGAGCGACTCTCCCAGCCGGAATTGATCCGACCGTTGGCCAGTGCTCGAACTCAACTAGCCGCACTTCCACGAGAGAACAAAGGATTCCGTTTCGGTCGTGCCCGACGTCATGTCAGGCGCACCCGTTCACGACCGTTGCGCGGGGCTTGCCTTCCCCCGAGTCGGGTTTCCGGGGAAGGCGGACTCCGGGGACTTGAGAAGGGCGTGGAACTCCGCTGCGGGCAGCGGGCGGGAGAACAGGAATCCTTGGCAGGCGTCGATGCCGAGGCTGTACAGCAGCGCATGCTGGGTGGTGTTCTCGACGCCCTCGGCGATGCATGTGCGGTTCATCGCCCGGGCCAGTTCCACCACAGCTCGCGCGATCCCGAGATCGGCCGGGTCCAACCCCATACCTGAGACGAACCGCCGGTCGAGTTTGACGATCTGGGTCGGCAGGTCCTTGAGTCGAGCCAGCGAGGAATAGCCGGTGCCGAAGTCGTCCATGGCGAACCGGACTCCCGTCCGAGCGAGCTCCCGCATCACCCTGCGTGGTTTCGCGGGCAGGTCCACGAGCAGCGTTTCGACCATCTCCAGGACAACGCGGTCGGGGGCGATGCCGCTGGCGGTGATCGCAGTGGAGACCTCGTCGCTGAAGTTCGGGGCGTCGGGACGGATTCCGGAAACGTTGACCGTGACGCCGATCGGATGCTGCCAGGTGACCGCCTCCCGCAGGGCTGTGTGCAGCACCCAGCTGTCCAAGTCGTGCATGAGACCGCCGTTCTCGGCTACCGACAAGATCGTGTCCGGTGTGAGCAGTCCGCGGTCCGGATGCGGCCACCGCACGAGCGCTTCGGCCAAGGTGATGGTTCCGTCCCTAGCCACGATCGGCTGGTAGTGCAGCTGCAGGCGATCGTGGCGCAGCGCGGCGCGGAGATCTTCTTCCAAGGTCAGCTGCGCGGTGGGAGTGCCTTGGCCGGTCCGCGCGCGTCCGCGTCCCTTCTTGGTGTTGAACATCGCCGCGTCGGCGTCGCGTATCACGTTCTCCGTGGTGGTGTGCTCCTTGGGTGTGGTCGCGCCGATGGAGGCGGTGACGCTGACCAGCCGACCCTGTAGCGGGACGACTGCGCGGAGCAGGTCGGCCGCCATGCTGGTGAGTGCGTCGAGCCCGCCGCAGGCCTGCACGTCCGAGCAGATGATCAGGAACTCGTCCCCGTAGAGCCGCGCGGGCGTGCAACACTCCGGGAGCTCGCTGCGCAGGCGGCGGGCGAGCGCTACGAGCAGTTCGTCGCCCGCATCGTGTCCGAGCGAATCGTTGACGCGCTTGAAATTGTCGATGTCGCAGAACAGCACAGCTATCTGGTCGCTGTTGCTGTCGAGCATGGGGACGAGCAGTTCGTCGACGCCCTGCCGGTTGAGCAGCCCGGTCGTCGGGTCGTGCGTGGCCTGTCGGTGTAGGACCTCGGCGCGGCGGATCTCCTCCGTGACGTCCTGGAACACGGCTAACCAGAACCGTTCCCCGTCGTCTCGCACCGAGGCTGCGCACCGCACGTGGCAGAACACCGGCTCACCATCTGCGCGGGCGAGGACCCGGTACGACATCCTCTCGCCGCCCGCCCTCGCTGGGTGCGGGACCAACCCGAACCCAGCGTCGTCGAGGTGCATCAACTCGGACGCGGCTTTGCCGTGCAACCGGTAGCCCAGCAGATCGCACAGCGCCGCGTTGGCGTCGAGGACCTGGTCGGACTCGTCGAGCAGCGCAATTCCCACCGGTGCGAGCTGGAACAGGTCAGTAAACCGCCGAGCCGACCGCTCGCGCTGCGTGCGTCCCTCGGACTCGTCGCGGGTCACCTTGATGAAGCCGGTCAAGCTGCCGTCCGGGGCCCGCTGCGCGGTGATCACGACATGCGCCCAGAAGCGTGTGCCGTTCTTGCGCACGCGCCAACCCCGGTCAATGAAGAAGCCGTGCGCGGCGGCTTGGCGCAGCTCCCAGGACGGGAATCCCGCCTCGACCTGCTCGCGGGGGTAGAACCTCGAGAAGTGGTGCCCGATGATCTCCTCGCTGGAGAACCCCTTGATCCGCTGCGCACCCGCGTTCCAGCTGGTCACCAGGCCGTCGCGATCGATGGCGAAGATGGCGCAATCACTGAGGCCCGCGGCGACATCTCCGATCAACCGCTCGGTGTCGATCTGCGCTTCCGACTGCTCGAACCCGCGGCTCGTCTCCCACCGACCACTCAAGTCACACACGGCCTCTTCCTCGTGCGTGTTCACCGAAACTCCATTCGTTCTGCGAAGTAACAACGTCGCCCGGTCAAGGAAATCAAAGTGGACGGGGCGACTCTGCTGGCAGCTCTTTGGCGTTATCAGCTCGCTTCGGGAGAAGGCGTCTCACGTGTCCAACCGTCTGCTCGGCGGTTGTAAATCGACGCTACCGGCAGTTCAGTTGACGCTGCAAGGCGGTCGCCGGTCTTCCGCAACACGACATCGCACGCGTGCGGAGACGGCGTCTTCGAGCCCGTCTGCACCGATCGCAATGCTGGACCTCGTCGACCTCACACTTCACCGAGTCTCTCAGCGAAGTGCTCCCAGGTGCCGTCTCCGTCGAGAATGCCGTGCTCCGCTGCCGAGAACTGACCGTTTGGTCCGCATGGAAACCCCTGATGGAACCTCCCTGCTGCACTACTTGGGAATCCCGGTCGGACAATCCGCTCGCGTTCGAAGCACGGATCGGGGAATTCGCGAGATCGGTACAATTCCTTCGGGGCGGAACGCAGACATGGAGTACTCATTCGCGCACCGGTTGTGAACGGTGGATCAGAGGGGCCGGGACTCCGTCGACGTTTCGTGCAGGAATGGCCCGGCCGCGCCGCTGGCGTTTTGCGACACACGAAGTCGTCGCGCTCCCAATGGTGACATGTGACGATCGGTCCTCTGCCGTGGAGTCACCCGGAAGCTGGGGTAGCCATGACTGCGCGCTCGACCACGACGAAAGCGTCCAGCGCTACGAGGGCATCAACGCCGCGGTCGCGTAGCTGTGGCTGCCCAACGGCCCCGTCCCGTTGGAGGTCGGCTGAACCCGCGCGGCCGGGCTAAATGCACCCGGTGTGGAGCTACGCCCACGTGCCCCGCGGATACACCGGCGACGCGACCAATGCGATCATCGCGCAGCTCGAGCGCTTCGCCCCCGGCTTCCGGGAGCGGATCATCGGCACTGCTGTGAGCACCACGCACGATCTGGCCGAGTACAACCCGAACTACATCGGCGGTAACGTCGTCACGGGGGCGAAGAACGTCCCCCAACTCGTGTTCGGACCCCGAACCACCTTCACCCCCTACGACGTAGGCGTGCCCGGGCACTTCCTGTGCTCGGCGGCCATACCTCCCGGCCCGGGCGCTCACGGCATGTGCGGCGCCCAAGCCGCGGCCCGAGCCTTGAAGTACCTGCGCGGCGGCGCACGCCGTTGTAGCGGAGCCTGACCGGAGCAATTTTGTGCGGAGTGCTGGCACCGCTTCGGTTGGCGGGATCAGATCGGGTAGGCGCAGGTCAGGTCGCCGACGGCGAGCATGCTGATTCCGACGAGGTCGGTGATGCCGAAATGGCTTGTGTTCTCGTTGAGCCCTGGCAGTACTCCGAAGAAGAACGTGGTGTTGCTCATAAAGAACCTCAGCGGCGCCTCATCAGGACGCCGGTCACCAGCGTGAGGTGAGGCCGAAGGCTTCCGGGACGATCTCGACCAACCATCGCGCCATGGTTTCGACCATGCTTGTGCCCGAGAGCACGCCGGTGGGCACCGAGGCGGCGAAAACCAGCCCCACCACGGAGACGACGCGCGAAGCGTGCGCCTTGATCTGATCGGAGTGCTGCACAACGACGAGCGTGTTCCAACGCCCGGACCGTTGCACTTTGTGTACCGTTTTGTATACAAGGCTGACCCTGGTGGTTAATTCTCGGGTTGAGTGAGGGTGTGTTGGGCAGGCCCGGGATGATGATCTTGCGGCAGTCTTGTGGTGTCTGGCCGCAGG
>NZ_JBSFLZ010000149.1:0-15884 GCF_053599315.1 Saccharopolyspora sp. NPDC000995 | reverse complement strand
ATGGGCACGGTCGGGTCGTTCTGCTGGACCCGCAGAAGGGAGAGGAAGCCGAGGACGCCGATGTCCTGACTGCGACCGGCATGTGGGTGATCCCGGTACCGGTGCCGGGGGTGGGAGTGGAGGGGGAGGTGGTGTTGCCGCCCAGTGGTTCCCGGTGGCGGGGCCAGGACGGGGGGCTGGGGCTGCCGACTGTGGTGACGGGTCCGAAGCGTCGGGGTGGTGTGTCCGGGCCGGTGGCGGGGAAAGCCGGCGCGAAGGACACGAAGAGGACGCGGGGAAAGGCGGATCAGGATTCGCGGGAGGAGGCGGGCGAGAGTTCACGCGGGGGTAAGCGGCGGAAGGTGGACACAGCCGCTGCTGGGCCTGTGTCCAGGAGTCCGGGTGACGGTGAGAGGGGGGAGCTCACGCCGACGGATCAGGCAGCACAGCAGGACCCGAGAGCGGAGCGGAAACGGAAAAAGAAGGAAGAGAACGCGAAGTATTACCGGGAGAGAAAGGCTGCTGCCGACCGTGTTGCGGTGTTGGAGGGGTTGCAGGAGCAGGGGCCGTTGACTGGGGAGCAGAAGGATGAGCTGGCGAAGCTCCAGCCGAAGGCACAGGCGTGGCAGAAAAAGAAGGAACGGGACGCGAAGTATCAACGGGCGGGAAAGGCTGCTGCCGCCCGGCTTGCGGAGTTGGAGGGGTTGCAGGAGCGGGGGCCGCTGTCTGAGGAGCAGGAGGCGGCGCTGGCGGAGCTCCAGCGAAAGGTGGTGCAGAAGAAGCAGAAACAGAAGGAAAGGGACGCGAAACGGTACCGGGCGGGAAAGGCTGCTGCCGACCGTGTTGCGGTGTTGGAGGGGTTGCAGGAGCGGGGGCTGCTGTCTGAGGAGCAGGAGGCGGAGCTGGCGGAGCTCCAGCCGAAGGTGGCGCAGCCGAAGCAGAAACACAAGGAAAGGGCCGCGGAACGGTACCGGGCGGGAATGGCCGCTGCTGCCCGTGTTGTGGAGTTGGAGGGGTTGCAGGAGCGGGGGCAGCTGTCTGAGGAGCAGGAGGCGGAGCTGGCGGAGCTCCGGCCGAAGGCACAGGCGTGGCAGAAACAGAAGGAAGTGGACTTGGCGCGGTACCGGGTGGGAATGGCTGCTGCGGCTCGGGTTGCGGTGTTGGAGGGGTTGCGGGAGCAGGGTCCGTTGACTGAGGGGCAGGAGGCGGAGCTGGCGGAGCTCCGGCCGAAGGCACAGATGTGGCAGAAGAAGAAGGAACGGGACGCAGAACGGTACCGGGCGGGAATGGCTGCTGCCGCCCGGGTTGCGGAGTTGGAGGCGTTGCGGGGACGGGGTCCGTTGACTGAGGGGCAGGAGGCGGAGCTGGCGGAGCTCCGGCCGAAGGCACAGATGTGGCAGAAACAGAAGGAACGGGACGCAGAACGGTACCGGGCGGGAATGGCTGCTGCCGCCCGGGTTGCGGAGTTGGAGGCGTTGCGGGGACGGGGTCCGTTGACTGAGGGGCAGGAGGCGGAGCTGGCGGAGCTCCGGCCGAAGGCACAGGCGTGGCAGAAACAGAAGGAACGGGACGCAGAACGGTACCGGGCGGGAATGGCTGCTGCCGCCCGGGTTGCGGTGTTGGAGGGGTTGCAGGAGCGGGGGCCGCTGTCTGAGGAGCAGGAGGCGGAACTGACGGAGCTCCGGCCGAAGGCACAGGCGTGGCAGAAACAGAAGGAACGGGACGCAGAACGGTACCGGGCGGGAATGGCTGCTGCCGCCCGGGTTGCGGTGTTGGAGGGGTTGCAGGAGCGGGGGCCGCTGTCTGAGGAGCAGGAGGCGGAACTGACGGAGCTCCGGTCGAAGGTGGCGGGGCGGGAGCGGAAGAAGAAGGCCGGGGAAGTGATGGAGACCGGGGCGGGTGGGGCCCCGATGGGTACGGGATCGGAGGGGGTATCGGGGTGGACTGGGGCGGATCAGGACGACCGGGACGCGTGGTCGGCTGACGCCGATCTGGATGAGTGGCTTGCTCGGGCCGTGGCGGATGTAGATGAGGTGCCGCAGGGTGCGGCAGGTGCTGGGGTGATGCTGGACGAGGGCGCTTACGAGGAGTTTCTCGAGACCGAGTTGCTCGCCTTCCTGGGGCAGGATGCCGACAACGATGCTGCGGGTGCCGACGGTGCCGGGCCGGTGGCCGGCGACGATGATCTCGCTGCGTTCCTTGATGAAGAGGGGGATTCCATCGCGTGGTTTGGGGGTGAAAGCACTGACGGGCTGTCTTTCGGTGAGCCGTTTCTGGAGGATGAGGTGTGGCCGGATACGGGGCGGTAACCGTGCACCGTGTCCTGGAGTATCTGTCCAGCCCGCAGGACGTGTGTTCTTGTCGTTGGGGATGCGGCCGGGCGGTGTGTCGGGGGGAGGGCCACTCCGCCCGGCCGCGCGGCTCGATGCCGCCGCGAGTAGGGGAGGTCGCGGCATCGGGCCGGGTCTTCAGAGCGCGCGAAGGCGCTGGATGATTCGTTCTTTGAGCTCGTGGTCGATCCGGGCCCAGACGGGCGACTCGATGAACCGCCAGACGTAGTTGTCGGTCGTCGGGACGTTGCCGGGTTCGGGGTCGACTGGGGTGCCGTCGGGCCACCGCATGTGGGAGGTCACCGTGGCCAACCCTTCATTTCTTTGAGCAGCGTGTTGCAGTCCTGGCAGGTCTTGGCGTGAATCCAGTCCATCTCGGATGGATTGGCCAGGGCGAAGGTGTTGCCGCAGAACGCTTCGCTGGCTGTGCCGGTGTCCAGGCGGGTGCCCGCGAAAGCGTGCCGTACGAGTCCGTAGGAGCTGGACTCGTCTGGCACTGGCAACCAGAAGTAGCGCTGCTGCGCCTGAGGCTGGGACATGAAGACTCCACTCCAGTGTTCGGGGCTTGTACGGGTGGCGGGCGGCGCGCGGAGCCCGAGGGGCACGCGGTGTCGGGGAACACCGCACGGTCTCGACGCTGCGTCGCCCGCCTCATGTGCCCGGCCCTTCCCAGTCGGGAGGACACGGAACGGCCCGGGCAGGTCTCAAAGGTGTTGGAAAACGTTGCTACAAGCAGCATTTCGTCTAGTTAGGCGTTGATGCACCGGCGTGCCGAGCATGGGCATATCCCGCTCCTTTATAAGGTGGTGTCGATCTCGTCGAGATCTGGATCACGCTGACCTGTTGATCTTAGCTTGATCTAAGCAAGCTAGATAATCAAGTCTTCAGTACCCATCCGATCGAGTGGCTGTGGGCGATACCCTTTGTGATGAAGGGAGGTATCGCCTCGCTCGGCAACGCCGCTTGTCAATCACAGGAGAGGCAGAGCAGATGCCCGCAACTGTTCGCACGGCCAAGAAGCTGCTGCTTGGGCGCGAGATCGCCCACATGATCCAGAAGGCGGACTCGTCGCAGGCCGAGGCTGCCAAACTCATTGAGACGAGCCAGCCGCGCATCGCCAGCCTGATCAGTGGCGCGAGCAGCATCAGCCCCGGCGACCTCGTGCTTCTGGCGTCGAAGCTCGGCTTCACCGATGAGGGCTATCTGGAAGCACTGCGCGACCTGCGCCGGGACAACCACAAGCGAGGCTTCTGGACCACCGGCCACAACCGTGCGTACTCCGAGGACATCCGGCTACGAGTTGACCTTGAGAGGCACGCTGATCAAATCCGTGCAGTTGAGGTCGAGGTCGTACCGGGGCTACTGCAATGCGAGGCGTACGTCCGGGCGATGCACGCCGACCAGCCCGAGATCAACGGCGTGACGCTGGAAGATCGTATCCAGGCGCGGCTGGCGCGGCAGGACATCCTCGACAGGGACGAGCCGCCGCTGGTCCAGTTCGTGCTGTCGGAATCGTGCATCCGGCGAGTATGGGGCGACAACGCCGTCATGCGTGAGCAGATCGACCACCTCATCAAACTCGCCAACCGGTCGAACGTCCACCTCCAGATCATGCCTTTCGACCGCCCGGCTGGTCGACGTTCGCCGATTTCAAGTCCGTTCGTGTTGATTCGCGTGCCATCGCCCGGCGCGGCCGGGCCCCTGGAACTCGCATACGTCGAGGGTGAAATCGAGATCCGGTACGTCGATGACAAGAAGGCGCTCAAAGCGTAGGAGGCGGCGTGGGCACGTCTCGCGAACGCTGCTCTGACATTCGCGGAGACTCGGCGGTTCCTGAAGAGCGTGGCTGCCGACTCCGCACGATCGTCCCCATCCAAGTAACACCGAAGGAGATTGCCAATGAACACAGCTCCCTCGTTTATCTTCGCGGAGACGGAATTCCGGAAGGCCCGTAAGAGCCGCCCTGACAAGGACTGTGTATGTGTCGCCCGCCGGGATGGTTGGGTCGAGTTGCGTGACGACAAGGCGGTGTTCGGCGCGCCAGATGACCACCGGCTGGTGTTCACTGCCGAGGAGTTTGACGCCTTCTTAGCGGGTGCTCGAGAGGGCTGCACCGAGGCGCTGTGCCTGGAGATCGCCCGCCGCGACACAGATGGCATGTACGTGTTTCGCCGTCGTGGCTGGGCAGCCGTCGAGCTGGCGTTCACCGAAGCCGAACTGCTGGCGTTCCAGGACGGCGTCACCCACCACGAATTCGATGCGGTCGCCTACACCGCATAGATTTTCCACAGACCGAAGGCCCAGTCGCCACGTGGTGACTGGGCCTTCATGCTCTCGCGACGGCGGCGTGCCGATGGTCGATGAGACTTTCTTTCTTCGAGCTTGTCATCGCCCTCGGCGTCGCCCACGAGGGAATGCCCTCCGCAGGACTCGCTGACATACCGCCGGATCAGTTGATCCGTTCGCGGGCGTAGTCGTCGAGGACGTCGGCCGCGTGCTGCACGTCCAGGTCGAGCGGACGGTCGGGGTCGATCGGGGGTACTTCGGCGATCAACCTGTCCATCACTGCGGAGCAGGCCGGGGCAGTCGGCCGGCGGTCACCGACGTGCACGGCCTGGCGCAGCGCGACAGCCAACGCGCCGTGCAGCCAGCGCAGCGAACGGGATTGATCGAGCGCATTGAGCGCGGCCTGTGTGCCGAACGGGACAATGTCCTGGTTGTGGAGATTGGTGGGCAGGCTCTGCATCGCGGCCGGGGTGGCGTTGCGCCGCATATCGGCGACGGTGGCCGTGGCGGCGAGCTGGACACCTTGGACGCCGTGTTGTTCACCGGGGATCGTTGCCAGGACGGGTGGCAGACCGCTGTTGCGGTGCGGGTCGACCATGAGGTCCAATTGCCGTTCGGCGAGGTTGCCCATTTGGACAGTGGTGTTGGTGAGCAGGTCGGCGGCGAAAGCCACGGGCTGGCCGAAGAAGTTGCCGCCGTGAGCGATCTCATTCTGCTCGGGGAAGAACACCGGATTGTCGCTGATGCCGTTGAGGTCCACTTCGATGACCGAGGCGGCGTAGTCGAGCGCGGACCCGGCGGCGCCGAGCAGTTGAGGCACGCATCGGATGCTATACGGCTCCTGGAGCCCGCGAGCACCGGTAGGTTCGGTGCCTGCTAGCAGTCCACGCATTTCTCGGCCCACCGCCGCGGCGTGTTCGTGGCCGAATGCCGTGAGCAGGTTCTCGGACAGATAAGCCAGCGTGCACCCCAGTATGTCGGCCATCAGCGCGGACAGCACCTGCGCGGTGAGGTGTGATCGGCGGATCGAGGCGAGCGCGAGGCCGGCGGCGGCGGCGGTCAACGATGTGCCGTTGACCAGTGCCAGGGCGTCGCGCCCGTCCAGTCGCAACGGCTGCAGCCCTGCCCGGTGCAACGCGTCGCCCGCCGGCATCCGGCTGGTACCCAAGTACGCGTAACCATTGCCGCGCAGCGCCTGGGTGGCGTGGGCGAGTGGGATCAGGTCGCCGCTAGCACCAACGGATCCCAGGCGCGGCACAGCAGGGGCGAAGCCGGTACGCAGCATCGCCGCGAGGGCGTCGATGACCGATAACGAAACGCCGGAGTGTCCCCTGGCCAGCGACCAGAGCCGGACCAGCAGTGTTGCGCGTACGACGGCGGCCGGCAGGTCAGGGCCGTGGCCGGTGGTGAGGTGGTTCAGGGTGTTCTCGGCCTGATCGGGCAGCTCGCTGCGCCCAGGAAACTTGACCAGCGGGCCGAGCCCCGTGGTCACTCCGTAGATGGCCTTGCTGGCTGCGTGGGAGTCGAGCACGAACCGGTGGCAGTCCTCGATCCGGCGTCGTGTCTTGTCGTCCGTGACGACGTCGATCGGACGAGCCGCGCGCTCAAGATCGGGCAGCTCGAGAGGGGCGGGAACCCGCAGCACAACGAGATCGGCTGTGTCACTGAGCATCCGGTGTCTCCTGAAACGGTGAAGAGGTTAGCTTTTGCTAAGGTCCTGTCGCGGCAGTCGCACCGCCGAGGGTGCGGCCGATTTCGGGCGCGTGTGAAACCGCTTGGGCGTGAAGAATAACTCAGCCTGCGGCACTCATGGGTGCATCGTGGTGTCCGCGGGGACCGGGCCGTCGTCCAAGGTATTCAGTCGTAGTCACGTAGATGGCGCGATGACCGCGGAGCCTCAGCTCAGTGCTCACTGGCGAGTCCGGGATGGACCCTTCTGGCAGCCGGCATCGACATGAACGCGATGTGCACAGGTACCCGCTCTCAGCTGATCAGGCAGGGCAAGGCCGCCAGGCCCCGGGTCACCACGCTCGTTCGGGCAACGATCTGGTCTGCCGCGACGGCGAACCGCGAGGCAGACCCGGTCCGGGCGAGCAATTCACCGATGGCCACCTGGACCTGAACCCGGGCCAGCGGCACACCGGGGCAGAAGTGCGTTCCGCGGCCGAAGGCGAGGTGGTGGTTGTCGGCGCGGCCGATGTCCAGCTGCGCGGGTTTGTCGAACCGGTTCTCATCGTGCCCGGCGGACAGCAACGAGAACATGATCGGCTCGTGCGCGGGCACGGCAGTCCCGGCGAATTGGGTGTCCTTTCCGGACGAGCGGAAGATCGGCAGATCCAGTGGTGCGGTGTAGCGGGCGAACTCCTCCACAGCGGACGGCAACAGCTGCGGATATGCCCGCAACCGCGCCAGTTCCGCCGGGTGAGTCAGCAGCAGGTGCAGGCCGTTGCCGATGAGGTTCGCCGTTCCTTCTTGCCCTGCGTTGAGAAGGGCGAAGATCCTGGAAGTCAGCTCGGGCCGGTTCAGGTGACCGTCCTTGTGCTCGCGGACCAGGACTGAGAGAAGGTCTTCACCGGCATGCGCTTCCCGGTCCGCGCAAAAGGTCTCGATGTAGTCGTACAGTTCAAGTGCGGGGGCGACGAGTGCATCCGGGGTACCGCCATGAATCGCGGTGACCACCGCATTGGCAAGTGACTGGAAGTGTTCGTGCTGGTCGGCCGGGATTCCGAAGATCTCGGCGAGCGACCGGCCCGCGAACGCCGCCGCGTACTCGGCGACGAGGTCGACCTGCGGCCGTTCGCCGAAGGAGTCGATCAACTCCCCGGCCAACGCGATCAGGCTGGGCCGCAGGCGTTCGGCGGCCTGTGCCCAGAAGGCGGGGGCGAGCATTCGGCGTATGCGTTTGTTGTCCGGTGGGTCGAATTTCTGCACGTCGCCGACGATGGCGGGTCGCACAACTGCGGGCAGCGCGTCGAACGGGGTGCTCACCGGGTGCTGGGTCTGGTCGTTGGACGTGCGCGGGTCGCTCAAGCCCTTGCGCACGTCGTCGTACCGGGTCACCAGCCATGCGCGGCCCCTCCGGGGAAGCGACCGGCGGCACTGGCTGGTTCGCCGGCAGGAAGGCATAGGTGGGAAGCGGGTTCACCAGGAATTCCGGGCTCAGCGGTGTGGTTCAGACGATTTGCTGATTCGTTCATCTGAATTGCCGATCGAATGACGACTTCGCGCGTACTACCATGGCTTAACGCTACGTCCGGAAATGCTTTCGGCAACGGTTGTGCCCGAATGGCCAAAGGTTTGTTCCCTTTTGTGTCGCCGGCGTTGACAATGCGAATGTGCGCCCACAAGTCTGCTTGTGCAGCTTGGCCTGTGTCCCTTTTGGTGTTCGTGTTGTGAACTCGCCACATTTCGGACGAATGGAAGACATGTCGGGCAGACTCGCAGGAAAGATCGCATTCATCAGTGGCACAGGACGTGCTGGAATCGGCCCGGAGTTGGCGAAGATATTCGCCGCAGAAGGAGCCGAGGTTTTCGGCTCGACACGAAATCAGCGGTCGGCCGCCGAGACGGTCGCAGCTGTGCAGGCGGCCGGCGGCGTGATGCAGCGTTCGCTCCGGCCGACCTGCCGGATCCGGCAACGGCGCAGAACTGGATCGAGGCGGGCATCGCAGCGTTCGGCGGGATCGACATCCTGGCGAACAACGCCGGGGACCTGCGTAGCGGGCCGTTCGACGAGCAGCCGCTCGACGACTGCTACTACACGCTGCGCACCGAACTGGACTTGCCGTATCTCTGCACAAGGGCGGCGTGGCCACACCTGCGGGCGCGTGGCGGCGGCGAAGTGATCAAGGGCTCTGTCGCGGGCATGCGTGGCGTGCTGTTCCACCCGATGCTGCCGCACGGCGTCACCAAGGGCGCGCTCATCTCGATGACCAGGCACCTGGCCGCGGCGGGAGCCGACCACAACATCCGGGCGGTCTACATCAGCCCGGCCATGGTGCCCAGCGACGCGACCCAGTCGCACATCGACGCGGGAGAGTTCGACGACCTGATGCGCATCACGCCATCGCGGCGGAACTGCGAACCACGGGAAGTCGCCAACCTCGCCCTGTTCCTCGCCTCCGATGAGGCCACCTAAATCAATGGCGCCAACATCCCGACTCGACGGCGGTGTTTCCGCCATGGGCGGATGACGACAAGGAGTTGGGACGTGCTCACCGACAGTTCGACCGTCGAACCGCTGGTTCGGGCCGCCATCGGAAACGCCATGCGAATCTCCCTGGAAGACTGGCCCGCCGACCAACCGCTAGACGAGATTCCAGAAGGGATCTTCGACAGTTTGGTGCGGCTGGACGCGGTGGCTCGGCTGGAGCAGAAGCTGGGTGCGGGGTCGCTCGACCTGGAGAAAGGCGCCGGCCGACTGGGCAGCACCGCCTCGATTACAGACAGGATCGTGAGCGAGCTTGGTGCCCGGACATGAACCTCGCCCCGGAAACGGCGCTGCGGCACTATTTTGGCCAGGCCGATGGGCCGCAGGGTGGTTGGTCCGTCCGTCGGGACGCGTTCAGCGCATCCCCGCTGGAAGCTGTGCTGAGTCGTGAGGTGCCCGAGGTGGTGACCGTTGGCACCTCCGGATCCACCGGCGTGCCAACACAATGGTCACGCACCCGTACCTGGGCCACCGGTGATTTCGTGGAGGTCGTCGACCCACGGCACTTCTGCTTCCACGGCAGGCGCAATCGGCTCCGCAAGATCAACGGCGTGCGGGTGGACTTCGACGAGGTCGAGCACAGGCTCGCGACACTGTGCCGAGCAAGGACGTCGCCTGCGTCCCGGTCGACGACCCAGTACGCGGCGAGGACTTCACCGTCCTCGTCGTACCGTACGGGCCAGGCGACCCCGATGTCGTCAAGGCAGTCCGGATCGCCCTCAAGTCATGGAACCTCGTGCCGCACGAAGTTCTGGTCGTGTCGGCCATCGAACGCAACGAGACAGGGAAACTACGCCGGTGACGCCAGCCATCGCCATTACCCGAATCATGCTCGACACCGGATTCGGACGCGACCTCGAGCAGACCTGGAGTCGTATGCAGGCAGGAGAAAGCGCCGTGCGCACGACAGGCAAGTTCGAGGTGCCTACGTATCGACAAGAGACAGCGCGGTTGATCTGGCCTCGCTCGCGGCGGCCATTTCGGAAGACGGCCTGCCAGCCGACACCGGTGTGGTCATGGGCACCAACGGTGCCCCCGAAGTGGCATGGCTGACTGGCCACTTGCTCGGCATCAAGGGTTCGCTGTCGGCCATCACATCCGGTGAGGAAACCGCTGCCATCGCCGACGACCACGCACACGGCCTGATACGACAAGGACGTGCCGACACGGTGCTGGTCGTGTGCGCCGACGAGGTGGGCGGTGCACGTGCCCACGTGCTGAGTGGGGAGCCGTTATGCGTGTCGTGATCGCCGGAGCTGGTATCGGTGGACTCTGCCTAGCCCAAGGACTGACCCGGGCGGGCATTACGTGCTCGGTCTACGAACGCAGCCCTGCGATCTCGTGGAGCGGATACCTGCTGCACATGAACGCCGATGGAGGACTGGGCCTGCGCACCTGCCTGCCGCACAACCTGTACGAGCTGTACGAGCAGACTTCGCGCGTCACGCCAAGACGGGATGTCTTCGTCCTGCAGGACTATCGCGGCAACGAGGTCGCCACGAAACCCCACATCGGGCCCCCGAACGACCCGATCGTGCCGCACACCACCGTGCATCGCCGGACGCTGTGCCAGATCATGCTCCACGGCATCGAGAACGTGGTGCACTTCGGGCGCCCGGTGGGCGGATACCAGCAGTCCGCGGCTGGAGTTACTGTCGAACTCGCAGACGGCGAAGAGGTAACGGCCGACGTACTGATCGGCGCGGATGGGATCAATTCAGTGATCCGGCGTCAGCTCTTGCCGGATGCCGAAGTCGACGTGCTCGTCGAGCACGTCTTGCTTTCGAAAGCGCCGCTGACACCCACCCTCCGTCATACACTTCCAGACGCCTTCGACGACAGCTTCGTGATCACGATGGACCCCATCGGCTCACTCATGGCAGCAAGCGTCTTCGAGGCGCGCCGCAATTTCAAAGCCGCGGCAGCGGATTTGGCGCCAGGGCTGTGGCTCGACGAGGTCGATGACTACGTGTCGGTCAGTATCGAACCCGCAGCGGAAAGCATCGGACTATCCCGGACGGACTTCTTCGCCGGTTCCAAGCCTTCTCTCCACACCGTGATGCGGCGTGCAGTCGCCCACTGGCATCCCGGATTGCAGTACCTGGTGGCCAACGTCCTGCCAAGCTCGATCGTGCCCAAGACCAACCGCGTTGTCCGGCCTGTCGCGGCTTGGCGGCCGAGCAACGTCACCGTTCTCGGCGACGCCATCCACGCGATGCCACCCATGCTCGGCGACGGCGCCAACAGCGCCCTCCGAGACGCCGGTTCCCTCGCCACAGCGCTGATCGATGCAGCCGCTGGTCGGGTTGGCCTGATCGAGGCGATCGAAGGATACGAGGATGAAATGCGCACAAGAACCTACCCCTTGCTGGAATCGGCCAACATCTGATCACCGATGTCTGGGGCACGGCCAGTGCCGCAGCGTGATCATCTCAACACCCCTGGTAAGGGAGTTTGGGACTGCTTCCAGTTGGGCATGAGAGCGCTCGCGAACGCGAAGGCGTAGCCGATCTCAGCAGGATGCGGGCGGCGTCGGTGATGACGTTGGCGGCGAGGGTGTCGGTAGTAGCAATACCGGGTCTGGAGTAGAGGTTTGGTGATGCCGGCGTTTGACCAGACCAGGCAGGTAGGCGACTTTGCTGCCGCCGGATTCCGGCGACGGCGACCGGCGGTCCCCAACCTTGGCTGGCTAGTGCCTCGTCAACGAACTTTGATCATCCTATTGATCATCATGCGCTCGCAGCCCACCCACCATCCAGCCGCCTTGGCGGCACCCTCAATGCCCGATCAACGTTGCTTGACGCAGCACTGGTCGACCATGACCAGCAGGGGGCCGTGTTCGGCGGGCTTGTCGAACAATGCCCGCAACTTGGGTTCGCTGGTACGCAGGGGCACATCGTGCGGGCACTTTCCGGTCGGGGCCAAGCCCGCGGCATGGGGCTCGCCCGTGTCGACGTGCAGGTCGAGGAACACGCCATATGTGCTCGTCATGCACCAGCTACTTCGCGTTGCGCGAGACCTGGTCACCGGTCAGGCATCGAAGGCTGTCACGGACAGGAATCTTTCACACACACCACCAGAGAGACAGTAGACTGAGCGGGCAGGTTGTGCCTGACCTTCGGGTAAGCAGCTTGGGTACTTGGTGTGGTGAGCTCATACTGCCCTGGAGATAGTTTTGCGAGTGAGGGGCGGAGGGACATGAACGAGCTCGCGGAGCGGGCGCGCTCCTGGTTGCACGGCACCTATGGGCAGCGTGTGGTGTTGAGGGATGAGGAGGCGATCCTCTCGACGGAGCGGGCTGCGTTCTTCGGTTGCCGCTACGTGGAGTCCGATGAGCCGATGTTGGCGGCGACGGTCTGCGTGCCTCTGGATGGAACGGAGCCGTTTCCCGCGTCCAATGCCGGTCCGCTGGATGAGGCCCTCAACTTGTCGCGGACGGAGCCTGAATCGTGGCGCTGGCGGGTCAACGCGAGTAACTCTGTGATCGCGACGGATGCCGCGGTGAATTGCTGGCCTGCCTCGGCGTTGCCGTGGGATCCGGCCGGCGAGACGCCGGGTTGGTGGGATCGGATGCTGGCGGCGTATTTCCCCGATGCCGAGGTTGTGACCTGCTCGACCTGGGAGGACGCGAGCAGGGCCATTGTGGACGGGGGTGTGGGGACTCGGGCCGTGGTGTGGTTGCGTCGTCAGCTCGGTGGGCGTGAACTGGCCGGTCACCTGTTGTATGCCGACTACGCGGATGACGCTGTGGTCTTTCTTGATGGTCTGAGGGGGACGTTCGCGGAGCAGAATGACGCCGAAGTAGCTGAGCTTGTGGTGGCGCGTTTCCGTCGCCCGCAAGGTGACTCGGTCGGTGGGCTGCTGCCGTGGGAAGTCGCGGCGGGCGAATTCGCTGGGGCTGTTGAGAAGGCGGAAGCGTGGCTGGGATACCGCTATGACGGGGAGGTGGGGCTTGTCTCTCCTGATCCGGTCGATGAGACTGAGCGTGGCTGGTTGTTCGCTTGTACCACCCGGAGTTTCCAGGACAGTGGTGACTGGCGTGACCAGATGCTGGATGCGGCTGTGGTGGTCCCGAAAGCGGCTGGTGAAGAGCCGTTCGGTTTGCCCAACCGTGATCCGTGGGCGTGGCTGGATGACTGGAATGCCGGAAAGCCGGGGTTGATGCCACCGCCGGAGCCCGCGCAAGCCGCGTGGTTTGGTCCCATGGTGGCCCAGCTCGGCCCTGTGGTCGGTGTTAGTGTTCATGAGCATTGGTTCGGGGTTTTGGAGGAGATCGCTTCTTTTCCCGCGCAGACCCAGGTGCTGGTGTGGTTGCGGAGGAGGGATACCCGGGGCCGGGAGAGTGTCGGGCACCTGTTGGTGGCTGTGAACGATACCGATGGTGTTCGGCTGTTTGACCCGATGGATGGGCGTGCGCAGCCGGTCATCGAAACCGCACCGTTCGAGCTCCGGGTCATGCGCTTTGACTCGTGAGTACGAATATGCGCTGCACTTCCCTTTTCGCTCGCGAGCATATCCGTCGAAGCGACGCCTTCATGGATTCGAGTGGCGTGGTGAACCTTGCTGTCTGAAGGAGGCGTGTTCTCGTTGTGAGAGACGTGTTGTGGTTCGGGAGCCGGGCGGCTGAGGTCGCCCGGCTATCGGGTCTTTGCACGTCACAGCACCGGCGGATCCAAGGGCTGGTTCACAGCGGGGCGGAAGGGCTGATTCCCGCATACATCGTTGCCGCCATGTGTTGTAGCGGCGTTGGGGTTGGGTGGTTGTGATGTTTTCGTCGATCATGGTGTCGGAGGGGGCGAGGCGGCTTTTCCAGGTGTTGACCGGTGAGGATATGACGGATGCGGATGAGGGTCTGTTGTTCGCGGTGGCGGATGCGTTGGACTCCGGTGCGGCGGGGGTCGGGGAGATGGCCGGGTTCGTGGCGGAATTGGTGGCGAAGGTGCGGACGGAATTTTCAGGGAAGGCTGCGGACCGGTTCGCCGACGGGCTGGATAGCTTCGATGGGCTGCTGGCCTCGGGTGAGGGGGCGTTGCGGGAGTTAGCGGTGTTCGTGCGGGACCTGGCGCGGCAGGTGCGGTATTTGAAGCTGGCGACGATTTATGGTCTGGAGTTGCTGGCGTTCGAAATGGCGTGGGCGGTGTATTGGGCGCCGGCGACCGGTGGCGCGTCGATGGCGTGGCTGGCGGCGCGGATGGCGGTGATGCGGTTTTTGCTGTCGCGGTGGTGGGGTCAGTTGTTCATGCGGTTGGCGATGGCGGCGGCCGGTGGTGTGGCGTTCAACGTGGTGCCGGATCTGCAGGCCCAGGGGCAGATGCTGGGTGAGAAATCGGCCGAGAAGTGGAACGGGAAGTTCTCCGAGCAGGCGGCGGGGATGGGGGCGTTCTCGGCGTTGGTGTCGCTGCCGTTGTCGGCGGTAGGCGGACTGGTCGGCAACGCGTTGACGAAGGTGCTGGTGCGGGGACTGGGCGATGAGGTGGACGAGAAGATCCTGGAGGCGGCGGCGAAGCGGGCGGTGGACGAGCACGCGGAGAAGTATCCGGTGTCGGCGATGGCGCGCTTCGCGGATGCGGTGGGGGAGCACCTGGATGATTACGCGGGGATGTCGGTGCGGGGCATGTGGTCGGCGCGGTTCGGCAGCGGGATCGGGGAGGCGCTGTCCGAGGGCCTGGGCGAGTTGTTCGGCGAGGTCGGGTATCAGGCGGCCACGGGCCAGGAGGTGACCTGGAACCCGTTCTCGGTGACGGCGGGTGTGTCCGAGTCGGTGTTCAGCGGTGTGGGCAATCTGGCGGGCTTGGCATGGCGGGGCAAACTGCACCCGCAAGGCCCAAGCCCCTACCTCGACGACACCAGCCGACGTGAGGACACCGCCACCGACGGTGGCGGGTTCGACGGGGAGAAAACCCCGCTACTGGGGGCAGGGCCTGGGTCGCAGACAGGGGATACCCCTGGCTCCCCGGGCAAGGACAACACGTTCGATTCCTCCGATACCTCGAAGCCGTCCGATGCTTTGAAGCTGCCCGATGTCTCGAAGCTGCCCGATGCGGACTCTGTTTTCCCGGTCGGGCCGGTGGATTCGGCTGCGGTATCGGTGCCCTCCGGCAAAGACCCCGCGGTGTCCGCTGCCGTGGACGTCACGGACAGCAAGGACGGCAAGGACGGTAAGGAGGGTGCTGATAGCGGCGTGCCGGGCGGGAAGCCGGCTCGTGGTGTTCCAGAGGTGCCCGGTTCCAGGCAGGACCGGCCAGGCACACCGCTGCCGGCACACTCCGACGGGGTAGTGGCTTCCGGGCAGGACCGGTCGGCGACGCCGCCGCCGGCGTATTCCCCTGATGACGTGGTGGGTTCCGGGCAGGACCGGCCGGGCGAGCCGTTGCCGGCACGTTCCGATGGGGTGGTGGGTTCTGGGCAGGACCGGCCGGGCGAGCCGTTGCCGGCACACTCCGACGGGGTAGTGGGTTCCGGCCAGGACCGGTCGGCGACGCCGCCGCCGGCGTATTCCCCTGATGACGTGGTGGGTTCCGGGCAGGACCGGCCGGGCGAGCCGTTGCCGGCACGTTCCGATGGGGTGGTGGGTTCCGGGCAGGATCGGCCGGGGACGCCGCCGCCGCCGTACCGTCCGGTTGCCGGTGGTGATCAGGTGCCCGGAGTGCCTGGTGTGGGTGTGCCCGGGAACCGGCCGCTGGAGGTGCCTACCTCGGCGCAGACACCGGATTCACCGGCGGTGACCCCGCATGCTTCTGGTGCGCCTGTGGATGCCGCGTTGCCGGAGACTGGCAGGGCCGGGTCTGTCGTGGACTCCGGCAGTGGTGTGGTGCCCGCGAGGCATGGGTCCTCGCCGGATGGCTGGACCGGCCACGATGGGCATTCCGGTGCGGACCCGGTTGCGGCGCATGGGGATTCGCATGTGGAATCGGTTGCGGCGCATGGGGATTCGCATCGCCAGGATGGCACTGCGGTGTCGCCGGATTCGACGATGGTGCCGGTGGACGGGTCGCAGCCGGCCCCGCCACTGCATCGGGATCCGGCGGCGGTGCTGCCGGCGGTGCTGCCGGTGGGGTTGCCGGTGGACGCGGTGCGGG
>NZ_JBSFLZ010000148.1:0-16014 GCF_053599315.1 Saccharopolyspora sp. NPDC000995 | reverse complement strand
TCCTCTTGGGATGCGTTGGAGTCGCAAACCCAAGCAGGATAAGGCCTTTGCCTTACCTCAGGCCGGATCTACCCACCCGACACGCTTGATGAAGGTCTAGCAGGCTGGCCCGGGCGATCGCCTTGCCGAGAAGCTCGTCAACCGTGCCGGCGCGAGCGAAGCGCCGCACGGTCTTGCGGTCCAGCGACAGCTGCCTGCTGATGGTGGAGATCGTCTCGCCGCGCTCCACCAGCTCCTGGATCGCGGCATAGCGTTCCCGGGTACGGATCACCAGTCGCGACTCGACGGATTCGGGCATCGTGGCGTCCGGCTCATCGGGGGCCGCCTCTTGCTCCGAGACGCCGGCACTGTAGCCATCGAGTTGTTCGGGCTTGATACAGGTGCGGTGGCGCCCGACGGCCTTTTCGACGTAGTCGCCCAGGTTGCGCCACAGATGCCAGCGGTCGGCTACCTGGATGGCGTTCGGGGCGCCGGCCTTGGCCCCTTCGGCGTAGGTGCTGGCGCGGTCACGGCAGATCACCTCGGCGCCAAGATGCTTCCGCAGCCACTGGGCCAGTGGCTCGGCCTCGCGACCGTCCAGCAGGTCGATCGCCTTGCCGGTGTCGATATCGACCAGGATCGTGCCGTACACGTGCCGCTTGCGCAGAGCGAAGTCATCGACGCCGAGCACTGCCGGGGCGGTCGTGGTCTCCGGCTCCGGCAGGGCCCGCACCAAGCGCAGCAGCGTCGTCCGATCCACCTCGATACCCAAGCTCGCGGCCAGGCGCGCCCCGGCCCGCCCCGCCAACGCCAAACCCACCTGCCCCAACACCGCCAGCAACGGAATCGTCCGCCGTCGATACGGCTCGGACAGACCGTCGACCTGCTCGGCATACGTCTTCGCCGTGCACCGAGCATCCAGGCACACAAACCGTCGGACCGTCAACGCGATGACCACCGGTCGCCTACCGAGCACACCATCGGACAAGCGGCGCACGTAACGGCTATGCACCCGACCAGACCGCACCCCGCACGCGGGGCAGGACACCTCGGCCGTGCGCGACCGAGCACAGATCGTCACGCTGTCGGATCCGCACTCCACTCGCTCCACACACAACCCGCCCAGGTGGGGCAGCAACTCTTTAAGATCAACAGAGCACCAAGCAACATGATTAACAACCGCCATCACCATCCGTCCCCGGGGTCACGGAAACCGCGCCAGAGCCGATTCACATGAGCGCCGTCAGAGATGATCCACACGCCATAAGTCGCCATAAGTAGCGGATCACGCAATAGGCGGGAAGCCGTGGGGCCAAGGCTCGCTGGACATCGATCCGTTTTGCCAGGGTTCATCACCCTCGCCTCGTGCTGCGTCTAGCCGTGGGCAGCGTTGGCACGTTGTCCAGCCGTCTTGGATGGCTCCTCGTGGTAGCGGCTCAGCGAGTGTCGCCGGCGGCCTCCGGATCTCGTGCTCGGTCTGCTTGGGCTCGAACAAGTTGGCTGAACTCGGCAGGGCAGGTGAGGGCGATGTTGGCGGTTCGACATGCCTCGATGAGCGCCCAGTCGTTCACGGGATGCTCGGTCGCAACGACCGTACGGACGGTCCGGTCCGCAGTGGCGAGTTCACTGCGGTAGTGCAGCACTTGGCCGATCGCTACTCTGACTTGGCGGACCTCGTTGCTCGCGGTGGTGCTCTTGACCTCGGCGATCCATAGTTCGTCGCCGTGCTGCCAGGCGCCGTCAACAGCATCGTACGCTGCCTTGCCGTAACTCGCCTGCAACAACTGGGTCGGCCACGTTCAACGCCAACGTGACCACGCTCGCGAAGATCAGCAGCCGGCGGGCCGGGCGCAGCAAGTCCGCGGAGGCACCCTTGAGCGCCAGGTGACGAGTGCCGAGGATGAGCCCGAGGATCGACAGGTCGACAGCAGGTGCGACGAGGGGCGCGACCCAGACGGTTACGCCGAGCGGGAGGGCAAGGTTGAGGACGTTGCCGAAGCCGAAGAGGAAGGTGAGTCCGACGACGACGCCCATGATCACGGTTACGGCCTGCACGACGGAGGCCCCGTCCGAAGCTGGTCGCGTCGACACGGCTGCACGCCTGGTCATCGAGCATAACCTGCTTCGACGCGTTGGCGGCCGCGGGTGTCTCGGGTGGGGACGCCTCGTTCACGCAGCTTGTTCAGCACGGTGGTGTGGTTGACGCCCAGATGGTCGCCGACTCGGGCGAGGGACCAACCGAGCTTGTAGAGGTGAACGGCGTCGTCGACCTGCTCGGGCGTGAGGCCGCGGCGGCGCATCGGCACGCCGTGTCGGTGGAGGATGGTGCTGACCGTGCGCCGTTCGATGCCGAACCGGTCGCCGAGTTCGTACACCGTCGCGCCCGACTGATAGTCGGCGATCAGCTGCTCGACTTGGTCGGGGCCGAGTTGCCGGGCGCGGCCGGGGCGGTCGCGCTTGATCGACGTCGGCTCGGGAGTATCGAGGCTGGGAAGCTTCTCGCGGAGCTCTTCCAGTGCTCTGGCCTGGTCTTTTGTGTTCGAGTAAGGTCCCCTAACCTCCACCGGGTTCTAGTACCTTCCCCCAAGGTATCTACGGCGGTACCTCGCGGGCGTTACTACAACACTGGGGTTGGCGTTACTCCGCTGGTGCGAAGTTGTTTTGTGTACGACTGTCTGCGGCATGCGAGGTCCCGGCTCGGCGACAGATCACGCTGTCGTGCGGGTACCGGGGCGTTCCGTCGGAAACCTGCTCTGGTCGCTACTCCGTGAAGGCCTCCTTACCGGAATCGAGCGCGGTAGGGAGGCCTTCAGGGACGAACGGCTATGCGACGGTCGTGTAGTGCGAAGCGTCGCCTTCGAGCGACGCGCTGGGTTCGCCGTCGACGCCGACCGGGACGTCACCGGCCACGGTGACCCGGTGCAGCCGCCGCGGCAGGTCGTCGTAGTTGTCGACGGCGTAGTGCTGGGTGATGCGGTTGTCGAACAGCACCAGTTGGTTTGGCTCCCACATCACCCGCACCACGTTCTCCGGCCGGGTCACGTATGACTGGAGCAGCCGCAGCAGATCACGGGAATCGTTCACCGAAAGTCCGACAATCCGCTGCGCGAACCCGCCGATGAACAGGCCGTGCTCCCCGGTGGCCGGGTGCACACGGACCACCGGGTGCGCGGTCCGGTACTTCGTCGAGACGAACACCGCCCGGCGCTCTTTCGTTTTTTCGTCCAGGGTCTCCGGCGGCTGAACGTAGTCGTAGTCGTTCGTGTGCACTGCGCGGAGCGTGTTCGCGAAAGCGCGGAGAGCCTCCGGCAGGTCGCGGTACGCCGCGGCAGTGTTGGCGATCAGTGTTTCGCCGCCATACGGCGGTACGACCAGGCTCCGCAGGGTGCTCGCCTTCGGCGGGTTGTGCACGAAGGTGACGTCGGT
Organism: Saccharopolyspora sp. NPDC000995; assembly: GCF_053599315.1. NCBI lineage: Bacteria > Bacillati > Actinomycetota > Actinomycetes > Pseudonocardiales > Pseudonocardiaceae > Saccharopolyspora > Saccharopolyspora sp. NPDC000995. Next base: position 12,609 of record NZ_JBSFLZ010000148.1, on the reverse strand, counting down.
GTGCCAGTGATTGGCGCGGCCCTCTTCGCTGTCGACCGGTAGGACGGTTGGCGCGCCGTCCACGGCCGGGACGGTCGGGTGCGCCTTCGTAAGCTCGCCGAAGTACCGGGCGAAGCGCTGTTGTCCGGCGTCGTCGAGTGAGACGTCGCGGAACACCAGTGCCTTGTGCTCGTGCAGTGCCTCGGTCAGGAAGGTCACCTGGTCGGCGTCCAGGTCTGCGGCTGGATCGAGGCCGACGATCTCGGCGCCGATCCGCCCGGTGATCTTGCGGATGTCGATGCTGACTGCGGTCATGCAGCGTACTCCTTCACTCGGTTGCGGTTACTGTGCCGTTCGTTGCCAATCCGACGGCAGCCACGGCGGAACGGGTTTCTACGAGCAGATCGGCTGCGGACCGTGTCCGCCTACTCTCGGTCGGATTGGCAACGGGACGTGCGAGGCCGTAGTGCTCGCGCAGGGTGGTGCCGGTGTACTCGGTGCGGAACAGCCCGCGCCGCCGCAGTTCCGGGACGACGAGATCGACGAAGTCGTCGAGCCCGCCAGGCAGGGCTGCGGGCATGATGTTGAAGCCGTCCGCGGCTCCGCCGGTGAACCACTGCTCGAGCTCGTCGGCGACCTGCATCGGGGTGCCGGCGAACACGCGGTGCCCGCGTCCGCCGGCGAGCCGCTCGATGAGCTGCCGGATGGTCAGGTCTTCGCGCCGTGCGAGACCCACGATCAGGTCGAACCGGCTTTGCGCGCCCTCGGTGTAGGTGCCGACGTCGGGCAGCGGACCGTCCAGTGGATATCGCGTGACGTCGTGGTCGAGCAATGTGGACAGTTGGCGCAGCCCGTACTGTGGCGTGATCAGCGCGTTCAGTTCGGCTTCGCGCTCGTGCGCTTCGGCCTCGGTCCGGCCGAGGATCGGCGAGATACCGGGCAGGATCTTGATCTCGCCCGGAGAGCGGCCGTACTTGGCCATCCTGTCCTTGACGTCGTCGTAGAACGCCTTGCCCTCGGCGAATGTCTGCTGCGCGGTGAACACGGCCTCGGCGTGCCGCGCCGCGTACTCCTTTCCGGTCTCCGACGAACCGGCCTGGACGAGCAGCGGATAGCCCTGCATCGGCCGCGGGATGTTCAGCGGACCGTGCACTTGAAAGTGCTCGCCGCAGTGCTCGATCGGACGAATGAGATCGGTGTCGGCGTAGATCCCGTTGGCCTTGTCCAGTATGGCGGCGTCGTCGTCCCAGCTGTCCCAGAGCTTCTTGACGACCTCGAGGAACTCGGTTGCCCGCTCGTAGCGCAGCGCGTGCGCCGGCCGCGCATCGCGGTTGAAATTGCGGGCCTCGTCGGCGCCCGCGGAGGTGACGATGTTCCAGCCCGCGCGGCCGCCGGAGAGGTGGTCGAGCGACGCGAACTTGCGGGCCAGGTGGTAGGGCTCATTGTAGGTCGTCGACGCGGTCGCGATCAGGCCGATGTGCTCGGTCGTCGCGGCCAGCGCCGACAGCAGGGTCAGCGGCTCGAAATGGCTGTGCGAGTTGTGGCGGACGTTGCCCGCGAGCGCGACGGCGTCGGCGAGGAACAGCGAATCCAGCTTGCCCCGCTCGGCCGTCCGCGCGATGTCCACATAGTGGCGCAGGGTTCTCGCGCGGTGCGGGTCGGTTCGGGGATGCCGCCAGGCGGCTTCGTGATGGCCGTTGGGCATCACGAAGGCGTTGAGGTGGAGCTGCCCGCTCATTTCTTCTCCTTGGGCCGCCAGGTTGAGAATCGCCGCTCGAGCACGACAAACCCCTGGTTGACGATCAGTCCGAGCACCGAGACCGTGATGATCCCGGCGTACATCTGGGTGATCTGGAAGTTGACCTGGCTGGTGTTGATCAGGTATCCGAGCCCGGCCTTCGCGCCGACCATCTCGGCCGCGATCAGGACGAGGAGCGAGTACGAGGCCGCCATCCGGATCCCGGTGAACACCGTCGGCACCGCCGAGGGCAGGATCACCTTCCGGAACAGCTGCGCGCTGGACAGGCCTAGCGACCGGGCCGCCTTGACCAGCAACGGGTCCACGGTGTTCACCCCGGCGATCGTGTTGAGCAGCACCGGCCACACGCACGCGTAGACGACCAGGGTGACCTTCGACAGTTCGCCGATGCCGAGCAGGAGCGTGAAAACCGGCAGCAGGGCCAGCGCCGCGGTGTTGCGGGCGAGTTCGAGCAGTGGCTGCAGGAACTTCGCGAGCCGTGCGTACCAGCCGATCACCAGCCCGAGTGGCACCGCAACCGCCACTGCGACGGCGAATCCCGCGGCGGATCGTCCGACACTGGCCACCAAGTGGTCGGCGAGTTGGCCGTCGAGGATCAGCTCCCAGAGCGCCTGCAGGTCTTCGGAGACCGGTGGCAGGAAGACCCGGGTGTCCTCGCTAAGCAGGTACCGGGGGACGAGCTCCCACAACGCGAAGAACAACGCGACGGCGACCCAGCCATGTGTGAGCCATCCCAGTGCCGCGGTGACCTTCTTGCGTTGCTTGGGTTTTTCCACGGGCGGAACCTCCGTGCGGACGGCCGGTGCTTCCAGCATCGTGCTCACCGTGCGACACTCCTTTCGGTCTCGTCGGCTTTGCGGACCTCGTCGTGCAGTAGCTCCCACAGCTGGTGGCGGTGCCGCCCGAACGCCGGATCCGAGCGCAGATCACGCCCGTCGGAGCGGTCGCCGAGGTCGATGTCCACGACGTCCTTGAGCCGCCCTGGACGCGAAGTCAGCACCGCGACCTGCTGTCCTAAATAGACGGCTTCGTCGATGCCGTGCGTGATGAACACGATCGTCTTGCCGGTGCGCCGCCAGATCCGCACCAGCTCGTCCTGCAGCAGTTCGCGGGTCTGCGCGTCCAGCGCCGCGAACGGTTCGTCCATCAGCATCACGGCGGGGTCGTAGGCGAGGCTCCGCGCGATCGCGACCCGCTGCTTCATCCCGCCGGACAGCTCGTGCGGATACCGGTCCTCGAAGCCGGAAAGCCCCACCAGATCGAGATATTCGCGAGCTCGCTCCGCCCGTTGCCGCTTGTTCAGCGACCCGCCCTCGAGCCCGAACTCGACATTGGCGCGCGCGGTCCGCCACGGGAACAGCGCATACTGCTGGAACACGACCCCGCGGTCGAGTCCCGGCCCGCTCACCGGCGCACCGTCGATGAGAACCTCGCCCGAGGTCGGCTTGGCGAGTCCGCCGAGCAGGTCGAGCAGCGTCGACTTGCCCGATCCGCTGGGCCCGACCAGCGAGAGGAAGGTGCCGTCGGCGATGTCGAGGGAGACGTCGTCGAGGGCGATCAGGGAGCCGAAGGTCTTGGTCACGGAGCGGATACTGATCTTCGCGGTCATTTCGCCACCGCCGGTGCACCGTCGCGGTAGGGGTTGAATTCGTTGGTGTAGAGCTTCGACGTGTCGATGCGGGCGCCCTTGATGAAGCCCTGCTGCTTGAGCCAGGGCTCCCACAACGTGAAGTCCTTGTCGCTGATCAGGCCGCCGTGGGTGATACCGACGCTCTTCCAGTACTGCAGGGTGCTCGTGTCCTCGTTGCGGCCGCGAGCGTTGATGATCTTGGTGAACTCGGCGATGACCTGGTCGCGTGGTGTGCTGCGCTCCCACTCGATCGCACGGGCCACGGCGGAGACGAAGATCTTCGTGGTCTCCGGGTACTTCTTGATGAAGTCGTTGCGCAGCACGTACGGGCCGCCGTTGTACGGGCCGAACGCCTGGACGTCGCTGATCAGCGAGCGCAGTCCGCCGGTGGCGACCGCGTGGTCCTGGTTGACGGCCTGCAGCGCGGCGACGTCGAGCTGGCCGTAGCGCAGCGCCTGCTCGGCGTTCAGCGGCGGGATCACCACCAGCTGGACCTGCTTGATCTCGGCGTCGGTGAGGCCCTGGTTGTGCAGCCAGGTGTCCAGCACGGCTTCGAGGTTGGCGCCCACCGTGTTGACGCCGACCTTCTTGCCGATCAGATCGCGCGCGGTCCGGATCGGGCTGTCGTCCTTGGTGTAGAAGCCGAGGAAGGACTTGTCGTCGGAGCCGTAGTAGTTGACCACCGCCTTGATCGGAGCGCCGGCCTCGACGAGCTTCACCACCGCGCCGGTGAAGGCGCCGCCGAAGTCGGTCTGGTCGGTGGCGACGGACTGGATGTCCTGCGGGCCGCTGATGGTGTTGCCAACCCACTTGAGCTTGACCGGCCCGAAGTAGCCGAGATCCGCGGCGAGTTCGGGCAGGCTCACGGCGTTCGCGCTGCCCTGGTAGCGAAGCTCGAGTTTTTCCGGTTGCCCGGGAGCAGTGGTCGCCGGTGCGGAAGCGCACCCGGCCAGCACCACTCCGGCGAGGAACGCGGCGAGGCCAAGCAGGGCCCGGCTCTTTCTGAGTGGCTTGTGCACGGTGGAACTACTTTCGGTCGGGAGAATCGGCGGACCCGGCGAGCGTGCGGCGCTCGTGTTTACCGGGGGGATGCGCACAATGTTTCTCGGCCACCACGACGACGGTCAACATTGCGACTTTCTGAATTAACTGGATCTCACGATGCGCGCATCAAGCGCGTCAGCAGCGGCCCGAGCGGGTCGCCGAGGAGCGCGTCGAGCAGCACCGCACCGCCCGCGGTGGCCAACTCGAAGCCAGGAAAGCTCGTCGCGGCAACGGTTTCGTCCGGTTCGGCACAGACGCGGGAGCGGATCCGAACCTCCTCCCAGATTGCGGGAAGGCAACCCGGGACCTGGTTTATGCTCTGATCCACGACGATGAGAATTGCCGGATTGAAGACGTCGATCAACAGGGCGGTGGCTTGGCCGATGAAGCGCGCCCGATCGACGAAAAGCCGGGTGGCGGCAGAATCGCCGGTTTTGGCGAGCGCGAGCAATTCGGGAAATGACGCATCGGCGAGAAGGCCGCTCTCAACAGCCTTGCGCGTAAGGGTCTGTTCGGACACGGTCGCTTCGAGGCAGCCGGTCCGCCCGCAGTGGCACGGCTCGCTGCTGTCGTCGACCCGCAGGTGCGCCACCGCGCCGGCTGCCGAGCGCGGCCCGTGATGCACGGTGTCGCCGATGGCGAACGCGGCGTCGACGACGTTGCCGGTGAACAGCTGGACGACGCTTTCCCGCGTCCGGGGCTGGCCGAACAGCCGTTCCGCGTGGACGAGCGCGCGCGAATGGCTGTCGACCTCGACCGTCAGCCCGGTGGCGGCGGTCAGCAGTTCCCGCACGCGCACGTTGTGCCAGCCCAGCGGGCGGTGTTCGATCAGGGTCCCGGATTCGCGGTCGACCCAGCCACCGGTGGCAACGCCCAGCCCGACCGGCTCGCGATCTCCGGCGTGTTCGAGCAGCAGGTCGTCCAGGATCTCCGCGGCCCGGGCGAGCAGCTCGTCGGCGCCGAGGCCGTCGTGCGGTTCCTTGTGTTGCACCAGGACGTTGCCGCGCAGGTCGAGCAATGCGACCGTGGCGTGGTGCAGGGCCAGATGCAGGCCGCAGACGACATGGCGCGCGGTGTCGAGATCAACCGGCACGTGCGGCCGGCCCATCGCCTTCGGCCCGCCGACCTCGGGCAGCTCACGCAGCACGCCGAGCCGGGTCAGCTCGGCGCAGTGCCCGGTCACCGCGGCGGGGGACAGCCCCGTCCGCCGCGCGATCGCGCTGCGGGCGATCGGGCCGTGATCGAGCACCGTGCGGAGCACCAAGCTGGCGCTGACGCTTCTCCGTAAGCCGCTGGCACCCGTTCTTGGTGGATCACTAGGCCTCGCGGGCCGCGAACCGGTGCGGTGCATGACCTTCCCTTCGGCCGCTTGACTGGACTCGGGGTGCTCAGCACCGACAGATCGCGCCCGCCTGCCGCCGCAGGTCGACGTGGCGCCGCGAGGCCAAACCCGCTGCCTGGGAAGTCATGAACCGATCGTGGCAGACCCCGGGGCGGTTTCCCAGCATGTTCCGCAGCCGCTCAGCATGTGGACGAGGTCGTTGCCCGCCACCCGGCGCCGTCGGTGGCGGGCGTGCGTCCGGGTCCGGAGTTCTTCGCGGCCGGCTGACACCGGGTCCGGTCGATCTTCCGCGAGATCATGCGGGCGGTAGGCGGGACCACTCCGTTCATGTTCGGGACCGGCCGTGGCTGTCTCGGGTAGGGCCGCGTTCTCGTAGCCGGTTGAGCACGGTGGTCGGGTCGACGTTCAGGTGCTCGCCGATTCGCGTCAGTGACCAGCCAGAGCGTTGAGCCGCTTGGCGTCGCACTTGCTGGAGTCGTAGCGGGCGCGGGTGAAGCAGGTGTAGTACCGGTAGGTCTTGCTCCGGCCGGCGGCCCGGGTGCCGAGCATGGCTTTGCCGCACTGCGGGCTGTGCATGCGCCCGGTGAGCATGTAGTCGTAACCGGAGGCGGCGCGGGTGGGAGTGGTCTTCGCCGCGTTCGGCGAGGATGCGTTCGGCGTGCTCGAAGGTTTCGCTGTCGACTAGTGTGTCGCGCCGGAAATTGGCGTGTTAAGTCGTTACGATGGTTGTTGTGTCTCGAACTGGGCGTCCGAAAGCGGAGTTGGTGTTGACCGATGCCGAGCGTGGGCAGTTGGTTCGGTGGTCGCGGCGGGCGAAGTCGTCGGCAAGGACGTCACCGACCCACGGCGCTCGCGGGTGGAGTCTCATAGGGTCTGCCACGGGTGCTGTCGACCGCGTAGCGCAAGGGCCGTCGTTTACTCCAACTCCATCGTGCGCTCGAGGTCCAGGGCCAGGCGTAGCGCCAGACTGGCGGGGCCGAGGTGGCGGCCGAGGATTGTCTCCGCGCGCTGAACGCGTTGGGTCACGGTGTTGGGATGGATGCCCGAGGCGCTGACCGCACCGGTCGGGCTCGCGTGTGCGTCCATGTAGTGCCGCAGCGTCTTGATCAGACGTTCGCCGTCTTCGTGGCTGCGCAGTGCCCCGAGGTGGTCCTCGACGAACCGCGCGGCCATCTCCTGGTCCTGCGTGGCGAGCACGGTGACCGCGACGTCGGGGAACCGGGTCGGTGCGGGAGTGTGGAGCGCTGTCAGGTCGACGCACGACAGGGCTTCCTGGTGGGTGTGGTGGAACCCGCGGATTCCGCGGCGCGGGGTTCCACACCGCCGGGAAGCTGGTGCATCTGCTCTCCGGGCTGTGCCAGCGCAGCAAAGCCGTGCTCGCCCAGACCGCCGTCGGCGCCAAGACCAACGAAATCCCCGTACTGGCCGCGCTTCTGGGCACTCTCGACATCACCAATGCGGTCATCACCGCCGACGCCATGCACTGCCAGCGCGACACCGCCCAGATCATCCGCGATCGCGGCGGCCACTACATCCTCACAGTGAAAGCCAACCAGCCCACCTTAAGGAAAAGAGTGAAATCACTTCCTTGGAAAGACATTCCCTCCCTGTCAGTGACTCGCGAACGCGGCCACGGCCGCCAGGACACCCGCACCCTGAAAGCACCGAACTCACCACGGGCATCGGGTTCCCCGGCGCCGCTGAGGTCCTGCGACTCACCCGGACCCGCACCAACCGCAAGACCGGCAAACATACCCGCGAAACCATCTACGCCATCACCAGTCTCACCGTCACCGACGCCGGACCCGAACAGATCGCCACATGGTTGCGCGGACACTGGTCGATGTCGCTCGTTCGCCGCCATGAACGTACGTAGGTCGATGCCACCGGCCGGCGGGTCGGAGCCCACGTACCGAAAGCTGCGTCCAATCTCAACGACCGCCGTCTCGGCCGACCGGAGATCGTCCATTCGCTGCGGCGGGCCGGGACACCATTGAGGTGCGAAGACGCCGCCCACGTTGGGCTGGCGAGCATGGCCATGACCTCCAGCCGTCTCGCTGTGTCCGGCTTAGCCTGGGGCGGTGCCCGTGACGTCTAGGGGAGGCCTGCATGGGCGGTGTTGACCACGATGTGCTGCTGGCCCGCATAGGCGGTCATGCGGCTGCGGGCCGTCCATTTCACGGCGCTCCGAGTGGGGGCGCCTGTCCGGCATCGACGCCATTGCCCAAACCTCGTGGCGGTTGAGCATGGAGGGGCCGGCGGGCACGATCATCACGGCCGCGGGCTTGTTCGCGGTCACCAACATCGACGGTCTGATCGTGCTGACCGCGCTGTTCATGGCTTCGGCCAGCGGCTTGCCACGGCCATGGCAGATCGTCCTCGGCCAGTACCTCGGCTTCACGGTGATGGTCATCATCAGCGTGCTCGCGGCTGCCGGGCTGGTCTTCGTTCCCGACCGCTGGGTTGGCCTGATCGGAGCGCTCCCGCTAGGACTGGGCGCGTGGGGGCTGGTGCGCGCCCGCGCCGACCCGGCCGAGGAAACGTCGTCGTGGGTGGGGACCTTCTCCTCAGTAGTCGGCGTGATTCTCGCCAACGGCGCGGACAACATTTCGGTGTATATCCCGCTATTCGCAGTGCTTCCGCCAGACAGAATCGCGGTCACCATCGCCGTGTTCTTCGTCTTGGTCGGTGTGTGGTGCGCCGCCGCACGGCTGCTCGGGGGAAATAAGAAGGTCGTGTCCGCGCTGGTAAGCGTAGGGCGCTGGCTCGTGCCGGTGGTGTTCATGGCCATCGGCATTGCCATCCTGATCAAGACCGGTGTGGTGCCCCGGCTCCTTGGCTTCTCGCCCTGAATCGGCTGAAGCAGGTGCCTCCGCGTGGGAGGCAGGCGTTAGTTGAGCCGGATAACGATTCCGGTCAGGCCGTTCAGCACCGCATCCAGCCCATGGCCGCTGCCGACGTCGCCCAGGCCGTGGTCGACGTCACCATTGGCCCTGCGTTGCAGGGCGCCCGCAAAGTCGCCGGCCCGGAGGCCTTCGCGCTCGACGAGCTGGGCAAGATCACCCTCGCCGCCGGTGGTGACCAGCGAACCGCCGCTGAAGCGCTCCCTGGCCAAATCCCGTACTCGGGGCGCGATCAGATCGCCGCTTAAAAGTGATCCGCTGAGGACCTCGCTCGCGGGCCTGGTCCGCGCAGATCGCGTAACCCCAGGGGGTTCAGATCTCCAGTCGCGCCTCTTCGAGGTCGAATTCCCGCACAAGCTGCCTTATCGCGTCGTTTGAGATCTCGCCCCGGTCGCGCAGGGCCACCACGGCCGTCCGCTGCACTTCGAGTACCGCGCGCACCATCTGCTGGTAGGCGAGCGACCGTTCCTCGTAACCCTCGTCGGTCATTTCCCCGCTGCGCGCGCCGAGGCGACGCTCGCGGTACTCATACGCCACGCGCAACCGGCGGACGCTGTCGTCACGCGTCCACTCCTGCTTGGCCAGCTCATCGATCCGAGCGAGCGCGGCGCGCGCAACACCAAGCAGACGGAGCTAAGCACCAAGCCCGCAGGTTCTCTCGCATATCCCGGAAATTGGCGGACAACGCCGCCCAGTACACTCGAGCAACACCGCGGTGACGCCCGAGCCCCGCGGATCCGGATATCTCCTCCTGCACTGACCGCTGCTTGGACCAGCAGGCGCCGCGCGACTCCGCTGTCGGGCATGAACCTCAAGGCATTCGCGGTCGGCAACACTCCGTCATCCCCGACCGGGGCTTCGCCGGTCTCACCCGAGCGCGACTCCGCACCCCGCTCATCGCGGTCGTCGAAGGATGGGCGCTGGGCGGCGAAAGCGAGATGGCGCTGGCCCGCGACCTGATCGTGGCCGCCGAGGACGCTGCCTTCGGCCTTCCGGAGGCAACGTCGGCCTGATCCCCCAGAAGGCGGCCTCGTCCGCCTGCCAGCACGCATCCTGCGGAACACCGCCATGGAGATCCTCCTCAGCGGTGACCACCTCTCCGCCGCGCGGCCCGAGCAATTCCGGTAGCGGTACAGAGACGTACTCAACGACGACGAATTCCCCGCATGCAGCGCAGCCTGGCCGAGTTTTCAGGTGTTCAGCACCGCCAGGTCCCCGGCCAGCGCCTGGCGTACGGCGCTTCGGGAGAACCAGGCCACTACAGGTTGTACGAGAGCAGCCGGCTCAGCACCTCATCGACGTTCATCCACCGACGGTGGCTCGGAGACGGATCGAGTCGGACCGCACCGTCGTCCCGGCCAGCGCCCGGTCGCCGGCGCTGACGACTCGCAGTCCTAGCGAACCCCACCGAGCCGAACACCCGAAAATGGCCTCGCGAGGCTTGCGCAGGACACGCACCGACCAGAGTGAGCTGGACGGTGCGGTGCGGGCCGCACCACCGCGTCGAGTGCCTCCACCGGTGGCGCACTGTGGGCGACGACGTCACGATCGCCGAGGAAATTGAGAATGACAATCGTTGTAGATAGTATCCGGTGACTCGGGGACGACGAGAGGTGGTGGGATGCCCGGAGACCGGAAAGCAGTGCTGGACGGCCCGGACATCCGGGAGCATCAGCCGGGCGGAACGACAGGCGGACGGGTCCGCGTGTGTGCTTCGGCCGGTGGCCGAGTCCGGCTATCGGTGCCCTGGCTCGTACGGCGACCCGACCTCGCCGGCTCGACGGCCGAGAAGGTCGCACGGATCGGAGGCGTTCGAGCAACGCGCGTATTCAGCCGCACCGGGAATGTCGTGGTGTGGACCGACGGCAGCAGCGAGCTCGACGGCCTGATCAACACCCTCCAGGCACCAGGCGCCGCCCATTCCCGCCGCCGGGTGCCGTCCCGGCGAGCGGCGGCGGGAATGGTCAGGGGCCGCTTGGTCGCCGGGCTGCTCGTGATCGCTGGTGCGGCAGTGGCCAGGTGCTTCCTTCGCCGGGCGCCCGTCGGGCGGGGCGCTTCGGGCGTGTTCGGCCTCGCCGCGGCGTTCATCGGCTTTCCGTTCCTCCGGCGCGCCGGTCGGGACCTGGCCATGAGGAGAGCGCCCGGCACCGATGCTCTGGTCACCGCCGCGACGGCCGTGTCGCTGGTGCTGCGCCAGAACATCGTGGCCGTCAGTGTGCTGACCGTGCTCAACCTCGGCGAACTCGTTCTCGTTGTGAGAGGCGTGTTGTGGTTCGGGAGCCAGGCGGCTGAGGTCGCCCGGCTATCGGGTATTTGCACGTCAAAGCGCCGGTGGATCCAAGGGCTGGTTCCCAGCGGGGCGGAAGGGCTGATTCCCGCATACATCGTTGCCGCGATGTGTTGTGGCGGGGTTGGGTGGGTGTGATGTTTTCGTCGATCATGGTGCCGGAGGAGGTGCGGCGGCTTTTTCAGGTGTTGACCGGTGAGGATATGACGGATGCGGATGAGGGTGTGTTGTTCGCGGTGGCGGATGCGTTGGAGTCCGGTGCGGCGGGGGTCGGGGAGATGGGCGGGTTCGTGGCGGAATTGGTGGGAAAGGTGCGGACGGAGTTTTCGGGAAAGGCGGCGGACCGGTTCGCCGATGGGTTGGATGCTTTCGATGGGCTGCTGGCCTCGGGTGAGGGGGCGTTGCGGGAGTTGGCAGTGTTCGTGCGGAACCTGGCGCGGCAGGTGCGGTATTTGAAGCTGGTGACGATTTATAGTCTGGAATTGTTGTTGTTGGAGATGGCGTGGGCGGTGTATTGGGCGGGGTTTACCGGGGGCGCGTCGATGGCGTGGCTGGCGGCGCGGATGGCGGTGATGCGGTTTTTGCTGTCGCGGTGGTGGGGCCAGTTGTTCCTGCGGTTGGCGATGGCGGCGGCCGGCGGTGTGGCGTTCAACGTGGTGCCGGATCTGCAGGCCCAGGTGCAGATGCTGGGTGAGAAATCGGCCGGGAAGTGGGACGGGAAGTTCAGTGAGCAGGCGGCGGGGATGGGGGCGTTCTCGGCGTTGGTGTCGCTGCCGTTGTCGGCGGTAGGCGGACTGGTCGGCAACGCACTGACGAAGGTGCTGGTGCGGGGGCTCGGCGACGAGGTGGACGAGAAGATCCTGGAGGCGGCGGCGAAGCGGGCGGTGGCCGAGCACGCGGAGAAGTATCCGGTGTCGGCGATGGCGCGCTTCGCCGACGTGGTGGGGGAGCACCTGGATGTGTATGCGGGAATGTCGGTGCGGGGCATGTGGTCGGCGCGGTTCGGCAGCGGGATCGGGGAGGCGCTGTCCGAGAGCTTGGGGGAGTTGTTCGGGGAGGTCGGGTATCAGGCGGCCACGGGCCAGGACGTGACCTGGAACCCGTTCTCGGTGACGGCGGGCGTGTCCGAGTCGGTGTCCAGCGGTGTGGGCAATCTGGCGGGCTTGGCGTGGCGGGGCAAACTGCACCCGCAAGGTCCGAGCCCCTACCTCGACGACACCAGCCGGCGTCCAGACACCACCACCGACGGCGGCGGATTCGACGGGGAGAAGACCCCACTGCTGGGGATAGGGCCTGGGTCGCAGACAGGGAATACCCCTGGCTCCCCGGGCAAGGACAACACGTTCGATTCCTCTGATACCTCGAAGCTGTCCGATGTCTCGAAGCTGTCCGTTGTGGACTCTGTTTTCCCGGTCGAGCCGGTGGATTCGGCTGCGGTGTCGGTGCCCTCCGGAAAAGACCTGGTGGTGTCCGCTGTCGTGGACGGCAAGGACAGTAAGGATGTTAAGGGCGGTGCTGGTAGCAGTGTGGTGGGCGGGGACGCGACGGGTGGTGTTCCGGCGGTGCGGGACTACGGGCAGCACCGGCCGGGTACGCCGCCACCTGCATATCCTTATGAGGAACTGGGTTTTGGCCCGGACCGGTCGGTGACGCCGCCTCCGCCGT
>NZ_JBSFLZ010000147.1:0-16040 GCF_053599315.1 Saccharopolyspora sp. NPDC000995 | reverse complement strand
CAACACGTCAAGACCATGATCACCGCACTCCGCTCGTGATCACAGACGACCAGCCCACAATCAAACCGCTTGATCACGCAATGAGGGACAGAACCCAACCCCTTGGCAGAAATCCGCTCAGGGCGGTCCCATCAACCTGGCAGGCGACAACCAAGGTCACCAAGGGGCCGGGCTCGCGGGCGGCTGGGCTGGCGATGGCGTTCAAGCTGATCGAGTCAGCCCAGGCCCGCTGGCGCGCGGTCAACACACCCGAACTCGTTGCGCTGGTGCGCGCCGGAGCACGCTTCGAGCCCGGCAAACTCGTCGAACGCCCCGGCGATCACGCCCCACCCCACCGCCGCCTAAACAATCTTGATCCACAGGCATTGACAATTCCTCGCGAAGTCGACACCCGCCTACTTCGCGCATCGGGGCCTACGACGCCTACTCCTCCGACGCCAGCCGTGATGCCGCCGACCTCGCCCGGCCTGACAAGAGCGGGCAGAGCCTGCGCCAGGTCACGCGATACGTCGATCCGACGGTTTGTTTGATCAGCGACGGGACCCACACTGATCGGCCCGCGTGAGGCGCAGCGAGCACTCGCTGTCCGGGCCGGGCGGCTCACGCCCAGCGCGGGTCGGCGGATCTCTCCAGTCCGAGACGCTCAAACGCCTGCGTCGTCGCGGAGTCCACCCGGCGAAGGCCCTCTTGCGTGATCTGCCCGGCACGCGCGGTGGCGGCAACCGGGTCGGATCGCCATGCGCTCCTGAGCTCGTCGACCTGTGCCTCGAGGTCCTGCTCGATGGGGTCCAGGTGCTCACGGAGCGACTGCTGCACCTCTGGGAAGCGTCCGGAGCGCCGCGCCGTATCAAGTGCCTGCTGGGTGCGCCACCAGAACGAACGCTCGTCGAAACCCTCCTGCACGTAGCGGTCCGGCGATGTGAGGGGCAGCTCGTGCGGTGTCGTTAAGTCGCTCGGCAGCTGAGCGGAGGGGAAGACCGGCAGATAGATCGTAGTGCAGGGAGTGGCGGCAGACCACCAGATCACGTCCAGCTCATCCGGGTCCGTCGGCAGCTCCGCGATCAGCGACGACGCCGTGTTCCCCCAGGTGAAGCCGGACGGATGCTCGTGCATGCACAGAGTGTGGAAGTCCGGTGTCCCCGCGTCGAAGTACGGGCCACCGAGGAAGGAATCCTCCAGGTGATCGCGCAGGATCCTTCGCACCCAGGCCAGGTCGACTCCACCATCCGAGCGCCCGCGCCAGAGCAACTCCGCGGAGCGGGCGCGCCGGATGCGGGAGACCTGGAGTGGCACGCTCGGATCGGCGACCGCAGCGGCGAAGTCGAGCGTCGTCTCACCGCGCCAGCCCAGTTCCCGAGCCTTGTCGAGCAGTCCGTCGCTGCTGCGGTCGAATGCGGTGCGAATAGAGGGCTCGTTGCTGATGCTGTCCACCGCGTCCGCACGACGCGCGGCCCACTCCCGGCCCAGGGTCTCGATGATCCACGCCTCTTGGGGGTCCGCGATCAGGAACGAGTTCTCGTAGGCGCCCGTGACGGCTTCTTCTCCAAACTTCCCGGACCCCCATTGCCCGTGACGCTCGAGCAAGCCGGTGATGACATCGACCGCCTCCGCCGCCGTCGCCGCTCGTTCGAGGCCGAGACGGACCAGTTCCATCCCCAGGATCCCGACTGGGGGATTCGCGCCGCCTCTGGCTGCTTCGACGTGTGCGCGGAGGGACCTGGTGAACAGAGCCTCGTTGCCGATCGCCACACGGTGCTGGTTCACGCCGGATTCGTATCCCCAGCACCAGAAGGGCGAGGATCCGATGTGCGCGTATGCGGGAGCGTCTTCGATTTGGACCTGCGACAGCGTTACGCTGCCATTCGAGGGGCGTGCAGGGCGCTGTCTCAACGGCTGCGCCTCACCAGCGGGCCGGTCGCTGTTTTTCCCGAAGATCGTCGTCCCGGTGGCAGAGCCGGCAGGGAGCGACACGAGCGTGTCGCAACTCCAGGAAGGCGACCACGATTTCTCGAGCGGTGCGTTCATCGTGCGACCTCCGCCTCGATCACGCCGTCCTGCTTTGGGAGGTAGAAGCGTCCCTTCGTGGTGACGGTGAGGACCACGTGCAGGATGGGTCCCACAATCATCGCGACGAACGACGCAAACTCAATCGGATATAGCCCAAGGATTCCGGCTGCGCCGACAGCCACGGCGGAGGCCAGGGAGATTAGGCCGCAGGGATTCCACGCCCGCACCTTGTCTTCTGCGAACTCGATGTCGTGTGAGCGGCCGAGTTTGAGCAGACGACGGCAGATGAAGTAGTCGGCGAGGATCACGAGTACCCAGGTGTTTGTCAGGACGCCGGTGATCGCCAGGAACGTACTGAGGTGGTTAATTACGTTGGTCGCATAGAACACTACGCCGAACACCCACACCCCGAACATCCACCAGGGACGACCGGGCCGGAAGTGGGCGACCACGTCGAACCCTGCTGCGAGCGTGATCGATCCGCCGTACAGATTCATCACGTTGATGCGGATCTGCGTGATGACGACGAATACAACACCTGCGATCCCCATCAGGTGTACGAAAACGAACCCGGGATCCTGTGCCTTCTCTGTGCCGAACTGGCCGATGAGTCCCGCCCCGAAGTACGCGCCCAGACCGATCACGGCAAACATGGGGATGAGCTCGAGGAGCATGATTGTGGCCGTGCCGCGGTATCGGATCTTCTGCGCGGCGAAGCGCCCATAGTCGGTTGCCATGAGTCCTTGGAAGATCATCTGGCCGTTGGCGAGGCTCATCGCGGCGGCGAGACCAGCCCCGCCTCCGACTCCGACGGGTCCCCACTCGAAGGCGCCGGCGCCGGGCTGGTCGGCCATCGCTACGATCGCCCAGATCAGCAGCACGACGAAGATCGGGAACCCCCAGCTCTGCAGCACGGACATGGCGTGCATACCCCGCCAGACCAGTGCGATCGTGACGAGGCCCACCACGGCGAAGATCGCGATGCCCGCGATCGAGGTGATGTCGATCCCGAGCGAGTAAGCGATCGCATGGGAGACGATCGTCCCTTCGAATAGGAAGTAGAAGACGAAGTTGATCGCGTAGATGAACGAGGTCACCGCAGCGCCTCGTGCGCCGAATCCCAGCCCACGGGACAGCAGCCCCTGTGACAAGCCCTCGCGGCTGGCCATCCGCATGGTCAGGGCACCGATGACGAGTGCCCCGATGAAGAAATAGCTGATCGGCAGCAGCATCAGCGGCCACCCGACGGCGAACAGCTGCTGTGCGCCGAAGGAGAAGAAGAACATCGCCGTGGCGTTGCCGAGTAACACAAGGCTGATCGCAGGGATCGGCCATCGCTGCGACGAGGGAACGCGCGCGGTCGAATAGCTCTCGATCTGATCGTCGATCGATGCCTCGGGGCCTCTGAAAGCCCGACGGAGTTCGGTGAACGACATCATTGTCCTTTCGTTGAGGAGGGAACAGTCACCATGGAGGCGGAGGCGGATATGCGGCGGACCATGCATTCGGCGATCATGGCGCCGGCTCGCTCGAGTGTCGTGACGGTGAGCGCCGGATCACGGGCTGTGCCGCTGGCGAGGCATTCGAGGGAGAGCACTTCGGCTAGGCCGAATCGGGAGGGGTCCTCGCCAAGTCGGTTTTGCCCCGCCACGGCGGCGACAGGACGGGCGTGGCGGCGTGCCGCATAGATGACGACGGCCGGAGATTTCCCCATGAGTGTTTGCTCATCCAGACGGCCCTCCCCAGTGATGACAGCGTCGGAGCTGGCGATCATCTCGTCAAGCCCGAGCGCCCCCGCGATACGGTCGCCTCCGCTGGTCAACGAACCGCCGAGCAGCAGGATCGCCCAGCCGAGGCCCCCGGCGGCACCGCTGCCAGGGGTGTCGGGGGCGACGAATCCCGTCGGCGGGGGCATGTGGGCGACGACGGAGGCGAACTGCGCAAGTCCGGTCTCCAGCCGGTCGACGGCCTCGCTGTCGGCGCCCTTCTGGGGGCCGAACCGTCGCGCTGCACCGACCGGCCCCAGCACGGGGGAGTCGACATCGCGGAGCCCGACGAGCCGAATGGTCGTGAGGCGTGGATCGAGTCCGGACCAGTCGATGCGCGCGAGCCCTGTCAGCGCACTGCCGCCTGCGGCGAGCGGTCGTCCCTGGGCATCGAGGAACCGTGCACCGAGCCCGCGGAGCATACCGGCGCCGCCGTCGCTGGTGGCGCTGCCGCCCAGCGCGACTTCGATCTCGGATGCACCGACGTCGAGGGCGTCCACGATCGCTTCGCCGACACCAGTGCTGTCTGCGTGTTCTGCCATCTCTGCGGTGGGCTCGGTCGCGCCGAGCCCGCAGATCTCCGCGACCTCGATGAGAGTGGTCCTTCCTTGGCGGGCCACGCGAGCGCTCCTCGGCACTCCGTGCGCGCCGAGAAGCGGGATCAAGTACTGGTCGTATCCATGGTGGAGCAACACATCGAGCGTCCCGTCGCCTCCGTCCGCCATCGGCAGTTCCACGACCTCGATGTCCGGGCGCGCCCGGTGCAGGCCCCGCGCGACAGCGGCGCACGCCTCAAACGCGGTGACCGTGCCCTTGAACTTGTCCATTGCGACCACGATGCGCATTCCGGCTCCCCTCTGACGGCCAGGGAACTGTATTACATGAATGCATGTATTGCGCAAGTGTGTGGTCGTCTAGTGTGAAGGGATGGAGGAATTTTCCGAGCTCGATGTGGTCTCTGTCGCGGACTCGCTGACCGCTGCGCTGCGCGAACGGATCCTGACGCAGCAGATCCGCCCGGGCGACCGGGTGGCCGAGGCCGCCGTCGCTCAGCAGTTCCGGGTCTCCCGTCCAAGCGCTCGCGTCGCGGTGGAGAGGCTCATTGGCGAGGGGCTTCTGGAGCGTTCCGCGCACCGCGCCGCGCGCGTCCTGACGTTCCGGCCCGAAGCGATTGTCGACATGTACCTGTCTCGTGCCGTGATCGAGACCGGCGCCTACCGGATGCTCGCCGAGACGGCGCACGACTACGACAAGGCGGAGCGTGAGATCACTCGCCTTCATGCCGCAGCAACGAGCGGGGACGTGGTCGAACTCGTCGACGCGGATGTCCGGTTCCACCGGGAGCTGGTCGATCTGCTTGGAAGCCCCGGGCTGAGCTCGACGCACGACAAGCTCATCAATCAGATGAGGCTCTGCCTTGCCCAGGTGCAGAGCAACCACCTGCTGGACCCGTTCGCGATCGAGCAGGAGCATCGAAGCATTCTCGAGGCGCTTCGCGCATCGGATGCGGACACGGCGGGCGCACGTGGTCGCCAGCACCTTGAGCGCGCCCGCAACATCCTCCTCGCGCACCTCACGCGTGTGACGACCGATAGTTCGTGAGGTCGGTCCCACCGATCGACGTTGAGAGCCGAACACGATCCGCGGCTACACCACCGCGATCGGCACGACCGTCGACCGGCTCGGCGAGCACCGCCCGCTCGCAGCGAGGTCGGCGAGGCCCTGGAGCGGCTGTCGGGCCGGGCTGCGGTGGGGACTTGGAACGCTCGCCGTGCTGCGGTGGGGACTTGGAACGCTCGCCGTGCTGCGGTGGGTTCGTGGTTGTCCTGGTGTCGTGATCGCGGCCATGAGGCCCCGGCTGTGCCGGGGTGGACCAAGCGGCTCGCGACGCCGGATTCCGAGACGCCGGTGCGGTCCCGGCTGGCGTCAATCGGCTGGTGCCGTCGCGAGGTCGCGCTCCGCGAGAAGACGCTCTACCGGATGCTCGACGAAACCGCCGCCCGCGCCGACGAGATCCTCGGGCTCAACATCGAGGATCTCGACCTTGCCGGACGCCGAGCCGGAGTGAGGGCCAAGGGCGCGAGCGATGCCCCGTCGCCGGGGCCAGGCCCGCGAGGACGTCGTGCTGGAAACCGTCTACTGGGACGCCGGCACCGCTCGCCTTCTGCCCCGGCGTTCCTCACCAGGCGCCGCCCCGGCCCCGGCAAGGTCCTCGGCCCCCGCGAAACCTGCCCGGACACCGAGCTGGCGCGGCTGTCCTACGGCCGGGCCCGCGCCCTTCTTGACGCCCACACCGCGCTCCAGGGGCCGGGTGCCGTCTCCAGTCGGGGTGCCGGTGGTCAGGCAGTGCACCCGGACCCGCGCGTCGTTGAGTGCATACCAGCGCATCCGCATGGCCATGCCGATCTCGGCGTCGTCGGGATGGGCCACCACGACGAGAAGACAGGGCTGGCCGCCAAGACGGCGCTGAGGGATCATGCGTCGTACGGGCTGACGTCGTCCTGCCCCTCAGCGACCACCGAGCAGCTTGACCGCCGCGACGACGTTCGGATCGCAGTCCGCGCCGTCCTCTGCCACCTTGGCCGCCAGCTGCGAACGCATCCGCGGCTCCCAGAACTGGCGTATGTGGTTGGCGATCGAGGCAGCAGCCGCGCGGGGCGGATAGTGACGGAACTGCGCCGCGA
Organism: Saccharopolyspora sp. NPDC000995; assembly: GCF_053599315.1. Classification (NCBI taxonomy): domain Bacteria; kingdom Bacillati; phylum Actinomycetota; class Actinomycetes; order Pseudonocardiales; family Pseudonocardiaceae; genus Saccharopolyspora; species Saccharopolyspora sp. NPDC000995. Next base: position 9,583 of record NZ_JBSFLZ010000147.1, on the reverse strand, counting down.
TGTCGTCGGCCATCTTCATCACTGGTGAAGTGCTCACCGCTCAACTCCTTCACCTGACACCGCAGCACGGGCGGTTTCGTCTGACGACACGCCGCCGGCCGTACGCGACCTGAGCGTGACCTGGACTGCGGTTACCTTGTACTCAGGACAGTTGGTCGCCCAGTCGGAATTGTCGGTGGTGACCACGTTCGCGCCGGTGAGCGGATAATGGAACGTGGTGTAGACGACCCCGACCGGCATCCGGTCCGAGATCACCGCGCGCAGCACGGTTTCCCCGGTCCTGCTGGTGATCTCCACCTCGTCGCCGTCGCGGATACCACGCACCTCGGCATCATGGGAGTGGATCTCCAACACATCCTCCTTGTGCCAGAAAACGTTGGGCGTGCGCCGCGTCTGAGCACCCACGTTGTACTGGCTCAGGATCCGGCCAGTGGTAAGGATCAGCGGGAACTTGCGCGTGGCGCGCTCCTTCGTCGGCACGAACGTCGTGCTGACGAACTTCCCCTTACCACGAACGAACTCGTCGACGTGCATGACCGGCGTTCCCTCGGGAGCCTCGGCGGTGCAGGGCCACTGCACGCTGCCGAGCTTGTCGAGCTTCTCGAACGAAACCCCCGCGAACGTCGGCGTGAGTGCGGCGATCTCCTCCATGATCTTGCGCGGACTGTCGTAGGACATGTCGTATCCCATGGCCTGGGAGATCTCGCACGGGACCTGCCACTCGTGCTTGCCCGTCACGGGGGCCATCACCGGCCGGACCCGGTTGATCCGCCGCTCGGCGTTGGTGAACGTGCCGTCCTTCTCCAGGAACGACGTGCCGGGCAGGAACACATGGGCCAGCTTCGCCGTCTCGTTGATGAACAGATCCTGCACCACGAGCAGATCCAGGGACTTCAACGCCGCTTCGACGTGACTGATGTTGGGGTCGGACTGCGCGATGTCCTCCCCCTGGACGTAGAGCCCGCGGAAGGACCCGTCGAGGGCGGAATCGAACATGTTCGGGATGCGCAGACCAGGCTGCGAGACCAGCGGCCGCTGCCACAGGTTCTCGAACACCTCCCGCACGGCGTCGTCGGAGACGTGCCGGTATCCGGGCAGCTCGTGCGGGAACGACCCCATGTCGCAGGAGCCCTGCACGTTGTTCTGCCCTCGCAGCGGGTTCACGCCGACACCTTCTCGGCCGATGTTGCCGGTGGCCATGGCGAGGTTCGCCATGCCCATCACCATCGTCGATCCCTGGCTGTGCTCGGTAACGCCCAGCCCGTAGTAGATCGCCGCGTTGCCTCCCGTGGCGTACATCCGGGCGACGGCGCGCACGTCTTGCGCAGGGACGCCGGTGATCTCCTCGGTGGCCTCCGGACTGTTCTCCGGCCGGGCGATGAACTCCGCCCACTCTTCGAAGTCCTCGCAGCGTGCGTCCACGAACTCGTGGTCTACTAGACTTTCGGTGACCACGACATGGGCCAACGCGTTGACTAGGGCGACGTTGGTGCCGGGGGCGACAGGCAGGTGGTACTCCGCCACGATGTGCGGGGAGCGCACCAGGTCGATGCGGCGTGGGTCGATGACCACCAGCTTGGCGCCTTCGCGCAACCGTCGCTTCATCCGTGAGGCGAACACCGGGTGCCCGTCGGTGGGGTTCGCGCCGATCACCACGATCACGTCGGACTTGGCGACCGAACGGAAGTCCTGGGTGCCGGCGGATTCACCGAAGGTCTGCTTCAGCCCGTATCCCGTCGGGGAGTGGCACACCCGTGCGCAGGTGTCGACGTTGTTGTTGCCGAACGCCGCGCGGACCATCTTCTGCACGACGAAGACGTCTTCGTTGGTGCAGCGCGAGGAGGTGATGGCGCCGATCGCGCCCGCGCCGTACCTGGACTGGATGCCGCGCATCTTCTCGGCGACATAGGTGATCGCGGTGTCCCAGTCGACCTCGCGCCACTCGTCGGTGATCTTTTCGCGGAGCATGGGGTTCAGCACCCGGTCGGGGTGCGTCGCGTAACCGAAGGCGAACCGCCCCTTGACGCAGGCGTGCCCCTCGTTGGCGCCGCCGGCCTTGTCCGGAACCATCCGGACCAGCTCGTCACCGCGCAACTCCGCCTTGAACGAGCAACCCACGCCGCAATACGCACACGTGGTCTTCACCGTGCGGGTCGGGATCCCCAGATTGACCACCGATTTCTCTTGCAGCGACGACGTTGGGCAGGCCTGCACGCACGCGCCGCAGGACACGCATTCGGAGTCCGCAAACAACTCACCGGCCCCGGCGGACACCTTGGACTCGAAACCGCGTCCTTCGATGGTGAGCGCGAACGTTCCCTGAACCTCGGCGCACGCGCGCACGCACCGAGAACAGGCGATGCACTTCGAGGGATCGAAGTCGAAGTAGGGGTTGCTGTGGTCGATCTCCAGATCCAGGTGGTTCGCGCCCTCGTAGCCGTAGCGCACCTGCCTCAGCCCGACCACGCCGGCCATGTCCTGCAGCTCGCAGTCACCGTTGGCCGGACAGGTCAGGCAGTCCAGCGGGTGGTCAGAGATGTAGAGCTCCATCACGCCCTGGCGCAGCTTCTCCAGCTTCGTGGTTTGGGTGCGCACCTGCATTCCGGCGGCCACCGGCGTGGTGCACGAGGCCGGCGTACCCCGGCGCCCGTCGATCTCCACCAGGCACAACCTGCAGGAGCCGAACGCGTCGAGGCTGTCGGTCGCGCACAGCTTCGGAATGTCAACGCCCGCCAGCGCGGCGGCACGCATCACAGACGTTCCCTCCGGCACGGTCACCGGTAGCCCGTCGACCTCCACCGTGACCGCCGGGCCTCCGTCCGGCGGAGCGGGAGTACCGAGATCAGGTTCCTTGAACAGCGTCATCGTTCCTCCTCTTGGCGCTCAACGCGTTGCTTGGTGAAGTCCTCGGGAAAGTGCAGCAGCGCGCTCCTCACAGGGTTGGGCGTCAGTCCTCCCATCGCGCACAGCGACCCCCCGGTCATCAGATCGCAGAGGTCGTTCAGGAGTCCGAGGTTGCCGTCGGGGTCCTTACCGGCGACGATCTTGTCGATGGTCTCGACCCCGCGCACCGACCCGACCCTGCAGGGAGTGCACTTGCCGCAGGACTCCTCGGCGCAGAACTCCATGGCGAACCGCGCCATCGCGGCCATGTCGACCGTGTCGTCGAAGACCACGATGCCGCCGTGCCCCAACATCGCGTCGGCCGCGTCGAAGGCTTCGTAGGCCGTCGGGAGGTCGAGTTGCGTGCCCGGGAGGTAAGGCCCCAGAGGCCCGCCCACCTGCACGGCGCGCACAGGTCTGCCTGAACGGGTTCCGCCGCCGTACTCATTGACCAGATCGGCCAGCGAGATGCCGAAGGCGGCCTCGAAGGCCCCGCCCCGGGCGATGTTGCCGACCAGCTGGAACACCTGGGTGCCGCGCGAGCGTTCCACACCCAGCTCGGCGTAGGCCTTGCCGCCCTCCGCCAGGATCGCCGGCACGCTGACCAGGGTCAGCACGTTGCTCACCACGGTCGGCTTGCCGAAGAGCCCGGTGATGGCCGGGATCGGCGGCTTGGGGCGCACCATGCCGCGCTTGCCCTCCAGGCTATCCAGCATGGAGGTCTCTTCGCCGCAGATGTAGGCGCCGCCGCCGGTCCGGAGGTGGATGTCGAAGCTGAACCCGGACCCCAGGACGTTCTCCCCGAGCCAACCCTCGGCTCGGGCGATCTCGATCGCCTCCCGGGTGACTGCGGCGGCGTCCGGGTACTCCGAACGCAGGTAGATGTAGCCCTCCCGCGCCCCGACGGCGTATGCCGCGATCGTCATGCCTTCGAGCAGGCAGAACGGGTCGCCCTCCATCACCATCCGGTCAGCGAAGGTGCCGCTGTCGCCCTCGTCAGCGTTGCAGCAGACGAACTTCAGCTCTCCTTCGGTCTTGGCGACCGTATTCCACTTGATTCCAGCGGGAAATCCCGCGCCACCGCGTCCGCGCAGACCTGACTCGGTGACCTCGGCGACCACCTCGGCCGGGTCGAGTTCGAGCGCTCGTCGCAGACCGGTGAGTCCTCCGTGCCCGACGTAGTCGTCGGTGGACAGCGGATCGGTGACCCCAACGCGAGCCAGGCACAGCCGCTGCTGGTCCCGCATCCAGGGCAGTTCCTCGACCAGCCCGAGGCAGAGGTCGTGGGCTGCGCCCTCCAGCATTCCGGCCGCCACCAGATCGCCGACGTCGTCGGCGTGGACGGGTCCGTAGCCGACCCGGCCGCGTTCGGTCGCGACTTCGACCAGCGGCTCCAGCCAGAGCATGCCGCGGGTACCGGTGCGCACGAGCCCGATCGCGACGCCGGCAGCCGCGGCCGCGCGTTCCAGGGCCGCCGCCACGTCGTCGGCGCCGACCGACTTGGCCGCCGAGTCACGGGGAACGTAGACGGTGATCACGAGGCAGCCCTCCGCATGACGTCGAGCACTCGATCAGGGGTGAGCCGTCCGTACAGCCGGCCGTTGACCTGCGCGGCCGGCCCGAGGGCGCAGTTGCCCAGGCAGAACACCTGGTCCAGCGTCACCGCCCCGTCGGGCGTGGTCTCGCCCGTTTTGACGCCGAGGGTCGTCTCCACCTGGGCCACGAGGTCCTCGGCGCCCACGGACTTGCAGGCCTCCGCACGGCAGATCCGGAGCACCGCCCTGCCGTGCGGATCCGAATGGAAGTCCCGGTAGAACGCGACGACGCCATGCACGTCGGCCCGGGACAGGTTCAACTCGGCCGCCACTAGCGGGACCACCTCGGGGTCGAGTCGACCTAGGCGTTCCTGGAGCTCCTGCAGGACCACCAGGAGTGGACCACGTTCGTCTCTGTGGGCGTCCACAACGGACTGGACCAACTCCGGCAGATTCACCGTTGATCGACTCATGAGACCTCCACGTGTGCTCGTAGGTGCGTTCAGATGTCCTGTGCCGGCGCAGTCTTGGCCCTATACCTCGGCGCGTCCGCTGGGAGTGATGCGGTTTATTGCGCGGCTCGTCCCGGGCGGACGAGTCCGAGCTGTCGTTCGATCCATTCCCACGTGTCTGCGTCGTCGGGGACTGCGCAACGGTCGTCGAGCGCGGCCCACACCGTGGCGATTAGGGAATGCAGCGGCTTGCCGTTGTCGCCATCAATCCGCATGCGGACCGCGTCGGACGTGAGTTCCACGAGGCGGTCGGACACTGCGGAGTGCAGGGGTAGTCCGGGCGCGAGCAGTCCGGTCAGATCGGAGGCGACATAAGTCGGGCGCGCTGACGGCGCAGCGAAGGCCAGATCCCGGAGACGGGAGGCTCCACTCAGGACGAACAGCGAGTCGAGCCCGGCCGAGTTGGCGCCCGCGATGTCGGTGTCCAGCCTGTCTCCGCACACGAGGGTATCCGGCTGATCGGTGCCGAGCCGGGAGCGCGCCAGGTCGAACAGGGCCGCCCGCGGCTTGCCGACCACGTGCGGGGTTGTGCTGGTCACCGTCTGCACCGCCGCGACTAACGCGCCGTTGCCAGGGGCTGGCCCGTGTGCCGTAGGCAACATGGGGTCGAGATTCGTGGCCACCCATGTGGCTCCGCCTTGGACGAGAAATCCGACCGCCGCAAGCTCACCCCAGGTGACGTCGGCTCCCAATCCCTGGACTACTGCCCCGACCTGCGTGCCGTCCAATTCATTGACGCGGACTGGGGTCAGCCCGGCTTCGGCGAGCGCCTGAGCGACGCCGGGCCCTCCCACCGCACACACGGGAGTTCCTCGGTCCAAACGCTCCGACAGGTGCGCCGCGGCGGCCTGGGAGCTGGTGACCACCGACCAGCCCTGCTGTGCGACGCCGAGCTCGCGGAGGTGGTCGCCCACGTTCTCCGGCGAGCGGGACGCGTTGTTGGTCGCGAAAACGACCGGTACGCCGCCCGCAGTCACCCGGTTCAAGGTCTTGACCGCATTGGGGACGGCCGTGGCGCCGCGGTAAACCACACCGTCGAGGTCGCAGATCAGTCCGCGGTACCGCGTGATGAGAGGCTCGGTATCGAGGGATGTTGTGGCGATCTTACCCATCATGCGAATCGGTGCTCCTCTGACGTACGGTTTACGACTGTTGGCCGATCGATGGGACATTCCCAGCCCTTGCGCCGGAATGAATGGTCAACTGAGCCGAAATCAGTGGGTTGGCCGGTGGCCTCGAGCACAGACATCCACAGGTCACCGTCGGGGTCGACCTGATTGCGATAGCTGGTGATCAGTCGCATGGGGACGTGCACAAAACGCCGTCGCCAGCGCGCGACGACTGTTTCAGTACGGCCCGCCATAGCCGCGTGCACCGCGGCATGGGCTAGACGAAGGCAGTAGACGCTGTCGTAGGCGTTGGCGGTGACGCTACGGATGGCGTAACTCGGGTCGAGGTAGCGCACGGTGGGGGTAAGGCCGACATCAGTTAGATGGGCGGTGATGCTTTCCCTGAGCAGTAACCCGATATCGCCGAGTCTGGCGTTGCCTGAGGCGTCGGTGCCGCGACCCTCGTCCTCAAGCAGGCCGTGTTCCTTGAGGAGGTCCTGGCCGGCACCCTCGGCGACGACGATGACCACGAAGCCTTTGGAGCGCACGTGCTGCTCGACGCGAGCTAGCAGGCCTTCTGTTCCATCGAGGGTGAAGGGGACTTCGGGGATGAGGACGATGTCTGCTGCATTGCGGGCCAGGGCGGCATAGCAGGCGATGAACCCGGAGTGCCGGCCCATGAGCTTCACAATCCCGATGCCGTTCGGGCTGGCTGCAGCTTCGACGTAGACCGAGTCCACGAAGTCGGTGGCCCGCGCGAACGCGCTTTGGAACCCGAAGGACTGATCGGTGAAGGGTAGGTCGTTGTCGATCGTCTTTGGTACCCCGATGACAGCGATCTCGAGACCGCGCGCAGTGATCACCTCGCTCAGGCGCGTCGCGGCGCGCAAACTCCCGTCGCCACCGATGACGAACATGACGTTAATGCCTCGCAGGACGAGGCTGTCGACCATTTCGTCGGCGTCCTGGGCGCCTCGTGAGCTGCCTAGGATGGTGCCGCCGACGTTATTGATATCGCGAACGCGATCGAGCGTCAGCTCGATGGTGTCGTTGCGGTGTTCGGTGGTCATTCCCCGGAGCCCGTTGCGGAAGCCCAGGATCCGCTTGACGTTGTAATGCACGGTGAGTTCTTCGACGATACTGCGGATGACATCATTGAGACCGGGACACAACCCCCCGCAGGTGACGATACCGGCCGTGACGTGGGCGGGGTCGAAGTAGATTTTCCGGCGAGGCCCGGCGGCCTCGAAACTTGGGAGCTGGACCGGGGGAAGGTCGTGCTTGGCGAGCATGGAGACGGTGTCCTCAAGCAGGACACGGTCTCCCTCAGAAACGTACTGTAGAGAGGTCTGCTTGGCGGTGAGCATCTCGGAGAACGGCGACTCAAAACGGCATTGGCCGAGGTGGCGAACGCGGAGATCGTCCAGGTGGTACGTCACCGAATCTCCTAGGTCGTGATGGTCATATGGCGTCTGGTTGGTGGGATGGCTTCTGTGGAGAGTCTGGGGGCACCGCAAGCATCCTTACTACGGCATCGTTTGCGGTCCGGACTGGGCCGTCGGGTGCGGAATCAGCTGCGGCCGCCGACCGTCCGGGGAATGGAGTCGAAGGTGGTGTGAAATATGTGGCGCACCTGGCCGCGGGAGATCAGGAGTGATTCGGCGAGTGTCGTGCCGTCGCATACCCGGGACCTGCCTAGCAGCGATCCTCCACTGATGCCGGTGGCAACGAAAAAAGCATCGCCGCTTACGAGTTCATCGCAGTTGTAGATGCGGTCGAGGTCCATGCCTGCTGCGCGGATGGCGTCCGCTTCCTCGTTACGCTGAGGGGCGAGGCGTCCTAGCATACCGCCACCTAGGGCACGGACCGCTGCGGCGGTCATTACTCCTTCGGGCGTGCCACCGACTCCGAGAAGCAGGTCGGCGCCGGCAGTTGGCAGGAGCACCTCGAGGCTTCCCCCGACATCGCCTCCTGCCGGAGTGTGCACGGCGGCGCCCGCCCGCACCACCCGCGCGATCAGTTCCTTGTGCCGCGGCTTATCCATGATGGTGACGCGGAGATCGCTGACCGGCTTGCCGAGAGCCTGGGCGACTTTCTCCAGGGTGCGCTCGGGAGGGTCAGTGAGATCGACAACGTCCTTCGCTTGGGGAGGGACCACTATCTTATCCATGTAGAACCCTGGGCCGGGTGACCATAGAGACCCTGACTCGGCAAAGGCGATGGTTGCAAGCGCACCGGGCAGATTTTTCGCGCAGAACGAGGTCCCCTCGAGGGGATCGACGGCGATGTCGAAATCCGGGCCGTGGCCATTACCTAGGGTTTCGCCGTTGTACAACATTGGGGATTCGTCTTTTTCGCCTTCCCCGATAACAACTGTTCCTCGTCCGGGGGCGTCGGCCAATGCCTGGCGGATGGCCTTGGTGGCCGCAGCATCGGCTGCCTTCTCGTCGTGTCGCCCGACCCACGCGTGGCAGGCCACCGCCGCGCTATGGGTGGCGGCCAAGGCTATCGCTTCCAGAGTATGGATATCGATGCGAGTTCGCTGCGCGACCTCACTCTGACGCTTCATTGCGGGCTCCTCATCTTGTCTGTGGCCTCAGATTAGAGGGCTTACGGAACAGGCACGATTAAGCGAGCCCCGCGATCAGCTCAGGGCTATCGCCTGCACCGTCCTCCCATGCGCGTCTACAAAACGTCGACGGATGCGTGCTGGTTACTCGAGATTCGCATGGAGGCGCCACAGTTCGCGGGCCTGAGAGCCGCTGGACTTCCACAGTGTGTGGAAAAGCGCGTCAGAGAGCAGCAGGACGGACTGTTCGAATAGGCTTCCGGCGTACTGGGCGGAGGCGGCTCCATCGAAGTCCTCCTTATCAGCAGCTGGAATAATGAGCACCTCGGTTGCGATTTTGGCTAGTGGCGAGCGAGCCGCAGTGGTCAGCGCCACCACATCGGCGCCCTGGTCACGAGCGGTCTGGGCTGCACGCACCACCCGGGACGTAGTTCCCGAGCCCGATGCCGCCACCAGAACGTCGCGGGGGCCGATCGCCGGTGTAGTCGTCTCGCCGGCGACGTGGGTGGAGAGTCCGAGGTGCATGAACCGCATCGCGGCCATCTGTAGGGCGAGCCCACTCCTCCCGGTGCCTATGGTGAACACGGCTGGCGCCTTGAGTAGCAATGCGCCGGCACGAGCCCAAGCCGCCGAGTGCACACCTTCACGTATCTGGACTACCTCTCCGAGGATGGCACCCGCAGCGTTCCTGAAATTAGAGGGATCAAGCTCGAAAACACTACCTTGATCAAGATTATCGGAAAGTGTCTTGGACAATTGAGGTATCCTCTCTGGTCGGTTCAGAAGGGGCACGTGGCCGGGAACCTGGAACCGGCTACTGAGCCTAGAATGATTGACCGCCTACGGGATGGCGAGCAAGGCTTTCGATATTTAGATCTGCAATGACGTCATTCGTGTCATGAATAACGGTGTCGGCGCCCGGCTTAGACCGGTCCTGCATCAAGCGTCCCTGATCAGTCGCACCGGCCGACGCTC
>NZ_JBSFLZ010000146.1:0-16297 GCF_053599315.1 Saccharopolyspora sp. NPDC000995 | reverse complement strand
GCACCGACACCGCGCACCAACTGCCCCGCCTGATCGCCAGCCGCCAAACTACTTGGCAAAGGGCACCCCTCGCGCGGAAAAGATCAGCCGATAGTGGCGTTGATCCAGTCCTTGTAGGCCGTTGCGTCGGTGTAGATCGACGGGGCGGTGCCGCAGACCGGGATCAAGCTGCCGAGGCGGCTGGTGACGCCGGTCAGCTTCCAGTCGCCCGGCTGGCCCTCCAGCTGCGGGCCGCCCGAGTCACCGAAGCACGCGTTGGCCATTAGCTCGTCGCTCCCGGTGCAGATCTCGGTCGCGCCGTCGATCGCGCTCAGCGAGCACTGGCCGTCGGGGTCCACCTTGGTCTCCAGCTCCTGCAGCTGCGCGGGCGGTTCACCGCAGCCGCGGACCTGGCAGGTCACGCCCCAGCCGATGATCCGCGACGGTGTGCCGGCCTCCCCGGAGGCGTCGGCGATCTCGACGGGCGTCTTTGGCACCGCGTGGTCCAGCTTCAGCAGCGCGATGTCGCCGTTGGGGCTCTTGGTGGCGTAGTCCGGGTGCACCACGATCTTGGACACACCGGCCTCGGTGCCGCCGGTGGTGTGGTCCGGACTGCCGATCCGCAGGCTGAGGTCGGCCGGCGCGGCGTCCTGGACGCAGTGCGCGGCGGTGAGCACCCACTGCTGGTCGATCAGGGAAGCCCCGCAGCTGTGGTTCCCGGAACGCTGCAGCGATGCCATCCAGTCGTAATGCTCGGTGGCCTCGTGCCCGCCTACGATCAGCGCGCCCGGGTTGTCGACCGCGTTCGCGGTCGCGGGCAGCATCCCCATGCTCAGCGCTGCGGCCGCGACGGACCCGAGCAGCATGGATGTCCTCTTCACGAAGTCCTCCCAGTGTTCCCCTTTTCCGTGAACGTAAGTGGGCGGTGATTGCACGGGTACCGCCAACTGCGGCGGTGAATTCAGCGTTCTGGCGCAGCGCGCGCCGATGATGCGGACATCGCGGACCTGTCCCGCTAGCCTGGGAGTGTCCACACGGTCGACGGCGAGGTGGTGGGCATGACCGCGGTGTCGCATGAGGTCGATCTGCTGATCGTGGGCGCGGGTCCGACCGGTTTGTTCGCCGCCTACTACGCGGGATTCCGCGGGATGTCCGTGGCGGTGGTCGACGCGCTGCCCGAGCCCGGCGGCCAGGTGACCGCGATGTACCCGGAAAAGATGATCTTCGACGTCGCCGGGTTCCCCGAGGTCCGCGGCCGCGATCTGGTTGCCGCGCTGGTGAAGCAGGCCGGTCAGTACGATCCCGCCTACCTGCTCGGCAGGCCCGCCACCGAACTGTCCGATGTGGATGGCAGGCTGCTCGTCGAGGTCGGCGGCGGCGCGGTCCGGGCCGGCGCGGTGCTGGTCACCGCCGGGATCGGCGAGTTCACCCCGCGGCCGCTGCCCGCCGGTGGCGACTGGGTCGGCCGCGGCGTCGTGCACTTCATCCCGGAACTGGCCGTGCACAGTGGACACGACGTGGTGGTCGTTGGCGGCGGCGACTCCGCGTTCGACTGGGCGCTGGCGCTGCACCCGGTGGCCCGCAGCGTGACCCTGGTGCACCGCCGCACCCGGTTCCGCGCGCACCCGGGACTGGTCAGCAAGGTCGAAGACCTGGGCGTTGCGCTGATCACCCCGGCCGAGGTCGTGGAGATCCGCGGCGACGAGACCGGGGTACGCGAGGTGGAGATCGAGCTCGGCGGCGAGCAGCGGCGGGTGCTGCCGGCGCAGACTGTGGTGGCCGCGCTCGGGTTCACCGCCGAGCTGGGGCCGATCGAGCGGTGGGGCCTGGACCTGGAGAAGCGCGCGATCCTGGTGGACAGCACGATGCGGACCAGTCGGCCGCGGGTATACGCGGCGGGGGACGTCGCGGCCTATCCGGGCAAGGTCAAGCTGATCGCCACCGGGTTCGGCGAGGCGGCGACGGCGGTCAACAACATCGCCGTGGCGCTCAACCCGGACGCACACCTGTTCCCCGGTCACTCCTCGAACATGAGCTGACGAACAGCCGGGCACGGCGCGATTTCAGCGAAAACTGGTCGCCGGGTCGGGTGGTTTGGTCGGCGGAACCGCCCTGGAACCGCCCAGAACCGGCTTCCGCGGAGGCGTCCTCGGTGACTGGCAGTGCTCTCGGAGGACGCCCCCCGGTCACCCCGACGGGTTCAGCCGCTGGTGTTCTGGTTGCCCCAGTTCGCGTAGGCGACGACGTCGGTGCAGATCGGCGGGCCGGTGGCGCAGGTCGAGTCGCCGTTGCCGGAACGGCTGGTCGCGCCGATCACTTACCAGCTGCCGGGCTGGCCTTGAGCCGCGGGCCTCCCGCGTCGCCGTAGCAGGCACCCGAGTTGCCATTGGGGTTGTCCGTGCAGATTTCGCCCTGGCCGTCGATGCCGCGTCAACGATCTGGGTGTCCGGCTCCTGCCGCGTCTGCGAAGCCGGGCCGCAGCCGGGCTCGGCGCAGGCCTGGCCCAGCCGGTGACCTGGGTCGCGGTGCCCCGCGGTGCCCGGATCAGCGGCGATCTCGTACCCACGAAGGAAGTAGATCGGGAAGGCCGAAAGCGGTGACCCGCTACGAATCAGCAGGTCACCGCTCGGAAAACGGCATCGAACGGATCAATGGGCGAGTATTTTACGATGTCCTGGCCGAACCGCTCCGGTCAGGGCAGCAGGCCGTGCGGCGCGGTGTCGTTCTCGCCGAAGTCCACGTCGGCGTATTCACGCAGCTTCGACAGCTTGTGCTGCGCCTCGATCACCCGGACCGTGCCAGACTTCGAGCGCATCACGATCGACTGCGTGGTGCACCGGTTTGCCCGGTAGTGCACGCCCTTGAGCAGCGCGCCGTCGGTGATCCCGGTGGCGCAGAAGAACATGTTGTCGCCGCGCACCAGGTCCGACGTGGTCAGCACCTGGTTCGCGTCGTGCCCGGCGTCGCGCAGCTTCGCCCGCTCGGCGTCGTCGCGCGGCCACAGCCGCGCCTGGATCTCGCCGTCGAGGCACTTCAACGCGCACGCAGAGATGATGCCCTCCGGGGTGCCGCCGATGCCCAGCAGCATGTCGACGCCGCTGTCCGGCCGCGCCGCCGCGATCGCCCCGGCGACGTCGCCGTCGGAGATGAACTGGATGCGCGCGCCCGCCGCGCGGACGTCCTTGACGATCTGCTCGTGCCGCGGACGCTCCAGGATGCACACCGTGACATCAGAGACGTCGATGTGCTTGGCCTTGGCGACCCGGCGGATGTTCTCCGCGATCGGGGCGCTGAGATCCACAACCCCGGCGGCCTCCGGGCCGACGGCCATCTTCTCCATGTAGAACACCGCGGACGGGTCGAACATGGTGCCGCGTTCGGACACCGCCAGCACCGCCAGCGCGTTCGGCATGCCCTTGCTGAGCAGCGTGGTCCCGTCGATCGGGTCGACCGCGACGTCGCATTCCGGGCCTGCGCCGTTGCCGACCTGCTCCCCGTTGTAGAGCATCGGGGCCTCGTCCTTCTCTCCCTCGCCGATGACCACGACGCCCCGCATCGACACAGTCCCAATGAGCTTGCGCATCGCATCCACCGCGGCTTGGTCGCCGGCGTTCTTGTCGCCGCGGCCGACCCAGCGTCCAGCGGCCATTGCGGCGGCCTCGGTCACGCGGACCAGTTCCATCGCCAGGTTGCGGTCCGGTGCTTCGCGGTGTCGTTCGGTGCTCATCGCGCCTCCCGGTGGTGAGCGTTGTTCAGGTTGCACTGCCCGAGACCGGCGGGATCCAGGCCCGCGCTCAGGCTCGTTGCCCCCGATCTTCGCAGATCGGTGGGTCTGCCGGAGCTCTCCCGTGGGGCAGCCCACTCCTGCTTTCACCGCCCGGCGGGCCGCTGGCCTGGCGGTGAGAGCATGTGCGTCGTGGCCGAACCCCGCAACCAGCAGCCCCCCACGTCCCGTCCGCCCCGGACCGTGTCGGCGATGGTGTTCGCCCTCCTGCCGATGGTCCTGGTGGCGTTCGGGATCGCCGGGATGGCGGGGCAGTGCTCGTTCAACCCCGGTGGTCCGTCGATCCAGGGCGGCCCGGTGCCGACCGTCGACGTTCCGGCCGAGCTGAAGCGCGCGGCGGCGAGGGTGGACTTCCCGGTCATCGAGCCGAACCTGCCGGCGAACTGGCGGGCCAACGCGGCGAACGTGACCACGCTCGCCTCCCACGCGCAGGTCGTGCGCGCGGGGTGGTTGACCGGCGGGGGACGGTACCTGCGGTTGGCGCAGTCGACGGCAGCAGAGGATGAGCTGGTCGAGAGCGAGACGCGGCAGGCGCCGCATGCCCGGGACGCCGTCGACGCCGCGGGCCGGCAGTGGGTGGTCTACGACAGCGTGCGCGGCGAGCAGGCCTGGGTGGCGGAGCGCGACGGAGTCCGGCTGCTGATCACCGGCAACTCCGATGAGGCCGAATTCCGAACCCTCGCCGAAGCCGCCATCGCCGCCCCACCCGGCACCTGACGGTCGCAGCTCCAAAGAGCGTTTCCAGCTTCTTCTTGCGTAGCGGAACCTCAGCACTTCCCGGCTGTGGGAGGGACCACGTCGCGTCCGGGCTGTCCTCGGGAGAAAGCGCTGTGAACCCGCGGCGGTGCCAGTTGCAGGGTTGGCAAAGCGGCTACGCCGCTTGCGGCAGCCCCGTACCGCTGGGCTTGAACCTCTTCCCCGTGGTGCATCCAGGGTCGGAAGTTTCAATTGAAGCTGCGCACCGGGAGGGCGCGGGTGCAGCCGGCGAGTCAGTCCTGCTCGACGGCGGCGAGGGCGCGCTCGACGCGTTCGCGGGCGCCCGCGAGGTGCCGCTGGCAAACCGCTGCCAGGGCCTCGCCGCGCTCCCACAGCGCCAGCGAGTCCTCCAGGGAAAGCCCGCCGGCCTCCAACTGCTTGACCACCTCGGCCAGCTGGTCGCGGGCCTGCTCGTAGCCGAGTTCGGCGACCTCGGGGTGCTCTGCCACCGGGTCGAAGTGCTCGGCCTGCTGCTCGTTCGCGGTCACGGGGTCGGACTCTCCACATTGCTCTGCACGGACACCATCGCGGTGGCGATCGCCTGGTCGTAGCCGACGAACGCCTCGGCGAACTCGGCACCGTCGCCTTCGCGCACCGCATAGTTGATGCGCAACTGCGCCTCCGCGACCCTACGTCGATGGGGGGAGCCCGCCCACCACCCGGCCCCCACGTATCCGGAAGTGGCCTCGACGAGCGCCCGCAGCCGGGATGGCAGGTCCTTGCGCTCGGCGGATTGGCATCCGCCCAGCAGCGCGGCCCAGCATCCGGCCGCAGCGGAATTGGCCGCCTCGGCGCAGCGGCGCACCTCGCCGACCCGTTCCCGCAGCAGCGCTGAACCGGTGGCCGCCGACTGCGCGACGCCAACGGTCAGGGGGAGGAACGATGGTTCCTGCTTCGGGTGCACGTTCTTGTCCTGTTCAACCTGCTCGGTCCGGTACGACTGCCTGGATCGCACCGTCAACGACCCGCACCCGCAAGCGAGTTCCCGGCGGGGCCTCATCGACCGACCGGAGGACGCCGTCCACGCCATCCTCGACTCGTTGCACGATCGCGTATCCACGAGCCAGAGTGGCCGCCGGGCCCAAGGTCGTCAAGCGAGATCGAGTGGCGGTCAACGCGTGTCGTTCGGTGTTCAACGCGGTGGTCACCGCGCGGCGGGCCCGGTCGAGCAGTTGTCCGACCTGCTCGGCGCGCCGTTCCAGCGGCCCGAACGGGTCGGCCAGCACGGGCCGGCTGCGCAGCGCGTCGAGCAGCCGGCGCTCGCGGTCGACCCAGCCGTGCAGCGCGCGGCGGGCGCGGTCGCGCAGCTGGTGGATCCGCTGCGTCTCCTCCGCCACATCGGGAACTACCCGCTTGCCAGCACCTGTCGGGGTCGAGCAGCGCACGTCGGCGACGTGGTCGACCAGCGGTGAGTCCGGCTCGTGCCCGATGGCGCTGACCACCGGCGTCCGGCAGGCGGAGACCGCGCGGCACAACGCCTCGTCGGAGAACGGCAGCAGGTCCTCGACGCTGCCGCCGCCGCGCGCCAGCACGATCACGTCGACCTCGGACATCCGATCCAGTTCCTGCAGGGCCGTCAGGATCTGCGGCACCGCCGTCGAACCCTGCACGGCGACGTTGCGGACCTCGAACTGCACCGCGGGCCAGCGAAGCTGCGCGTTGGTCAGCACGTCGTGCTCGGCGGCCGAGGCGCGGCCGGTGATCAGCCCGACCCGGTTCGGCAGGAATGGCAGCGGCCGCTTGCGCGCCGGGTCGAACAGGCCCTCGGCCTTCAGCAGCTGGCGGAGCCGTTCGATGCGCGCCAGCAACTCGCCGATGCCGACCGCGCGGATCTCGTCGACCCGCAGGCTCAGCGTGCCCCGGCCGACGAAGAACGTCGGCTTGCCGTGCACCACGACCCGGCTGCCGTCGGTCAGCGGCGGCTCCATCTTGCGCAGCATCGCGGCGGCGCAGGTGAGCGTCAGCGACACGTCGGCGGACGGGTCGCGCAGCGTCAGGAACGCGGTGGCCGCGCCGGGGCGCAGGGAGATCTGGGTGATCTGCCCTTCCACCCAGATCGTGCCCAGCCGGTTGATCCAGTCGGCGATCTTGCGTGCGACGGTCCGTACCGGCCAGGGCTCCTCGGGGCTGGTCGGAGAACTCAGCGGTCACTCCTCGGTGCTTCACGGCCCCGGGCCGGCCCGCAGTTTCAATTGAAACTGGTCACCAGGTTCTCGGGGCCGTAGTTTCAATTGAAACTACGGATGTCGTCTGGGGTCACTTCACTGGTTGCGCAGGCGGTCCAAGCGGTTTCGCAGCATCCGGAGGAACTCCGGGCGCCGACCGTGCTGCTGCTCGTGGGCGAGCAGTTCGGCCAGCTCCGCCTCGGTGAACGAGCGGAGCCTGCCCCGCAGCTGCGGCAGCGTCAGGTGATCGTAGTCCGACAGCACCGTCAGGTTCTCGGACAGCACCTCGGGCTCGGTCGCCTCGTCCTCGTCGAAAATCGCCCAGGCGGGCTGCTCCTCCGGAGTGCGCAGCCCGGCGAGGGCCTCGTCGCCCTTGATCGCCAACTCGGTGATCTGCTGCTGGATCCGCATCGACGCCTGCAACGCTTGGCTGGCCAGGGTGACCGGCAGGCCGAGCAGTGTGGTCGGGAGCTGGCGCGCCTGCTCGACGGCGGTGGCCGCGAGCCCGGCTGCGACCCGCACCGGCAGAGGGAACGATGACATGGCCCCAGCCTGCCGCACTCCGGCCGTCGAAGCCATCGGCCCGACGCACGACTGTGATCTGAAGCAGCCGGAATCCGGACGGAGTCTGCAACTCCCGCAGGGGGCCGCCAGTCGCACCGCTGCGCGTGAGTCCGACGACAGGTTCTGAGCGTGCGTGGCCAGGTCCGTACCCTTGGGGGCATGACGACCTCGCCCGAGGCCACTGACCTCGTTGACCAGGACGCCGGGCCGACCAAACGGGTCCTGCTGGCCAAGCCGCGTGGGTACTGCGCAGGTGTCGACCGCGCGGTCATCACCGTCGAGAAGGCCCTGGAGACCTACGGTCCGCCGATCTACGTGCGCAAGGAGATCGTGCACAACCGGCATGTGGTGGACACGCTGTCCGAGCGCGGCGTGATCTTCGTGGACGAGACCGACGAGGTGCCGGAGGGCGCGCTCGTGGTGTTCTCCGCGCACGGCGTGTCGCCGACGGTGCACGAGGAGGCAGCGCAGCGGAACCTGCGCACCATCGACGCGACCTGCCCGCTGGTCACCAAGGTCCACAAGGAGGTCAACCGGTTCGCCCGCGAAGACTACGACATCCTGCTGATCGGCCACGAGGGCCACGAGGAGGTCGAGGGCACCGCCGGTGAGGCCCCGGACCGCGTGCAGCTGGTCGACAAGGCGGAGGACGTCGAGAAGATCGAGGTCCGCGACCCGAGCAAGGTCGTGTGGCTGTCGCAGACCACGCTCAGCGTCGACGAGACGATGGAGCGGGTGGACCAGCTCAAGGAGCGCTTCCCGGATCTGCAGGCCCCGCCGAGCGACGACATCTGCTACGCGACCTCCAACCGGCAGTACGCGGTGAAGGCGATGGCCCCGGAGTGCGATCTGGTGATTGTCGTCGGCTCGCAGAACTCCTCGAACTCCAAGCGTCTGGTCGAGGTCGCCCTGCAGGCGGGCGCGTCCGACGCGCACCTCGTGGACTACGCGAAACAGATCGACGAGGCCTGGCTGGACGGCGTCACGACCGTAGGCGTGACCAGCGGCGCGTCGGTGCCGGACGTGCTTGTGCTGCAAGTGCTGGACCACCTCGCCGAGCGCGGCTGGAACCAGGTGGACGAGGTCACCACGGCCAACGAGAAGATCTCCTTCGCGCTGCCGCGAGAGCTCCGCAAGGACCTCGACGACAACCCGGACAAGCCCAAGGGCGTCCGCTGAGCGACTGACGGAAAAAGGGGCATCCGCGCCGCGCGGATGCCCCTTTTCCATGCCAACTGGCCGAGGTCGTCCCAGCTCAGCGGCCACGAGTGCGCTTGGGCGCGATGGCGCCTGAAAACGCTCACGGCCCTGACGGGCCGCGCGCCCGGCTGCGCCTACCCGAACCGCTCGTCCCGTCGCGGCCGACGGGGTCGCCGGGGCGGCTCCCCCTGCGGCGGCTCCGCCGCTCGCGGCCGCCCGGGCGCCTGCCGCGGGGCTGAGCCCCGCCGCGGCGGCACCGCGCGGCCGTCTCGCTCCGGCCGCGGCTCGGCTGCTCCGCGCGCCCTGCCGGGCGCGTCGCCCCTCGCCTTGTTGGGCGTGTCGCCGCTGCGCGCCCTCCCGGGGGCTTGGGCCCGCTTGCGTTCCGCTTGGGCCCTCCCGCGCTCCGCTTGGGCTCGCTGCGGGCGTCCAGCGGGTTCGGCGCGGGGTTTTCTACCGCGCTCCCGACCCCGTTCCTCCGGTCGCCGCTTCTTGGCGGCGTCTTCCGCTGGCGTCTCGCGGGGCGGGGTGGGGCGGCGGCGTTTCTTGGTGGCCTCGTCGCCGTCGGCGATCTCGGGGCGAGGCCAGGTCTTCTGGGTAAGGAAAATGCGGACCAGGCCGATGCCCAGGGCGACGATGGTTGCGCCCGCCATGATCGGGAAGCTGCTGATCAGCGGTCGGGCGATGGCGAGCGCCTTGGCGGTGATCCCAGCACCGGCGGTCACCCCGCTGCCGGTGATCAGCACCAGCAGCGGCATGACGATCGTGAGCACGAGCGGCGGTTGGACCATCGGCCCGAACACGCTCCGACGTTTGACCAGCAGCACGGCCAGCACGCACCCGACGAAGAAGCAGGCCTTGAACAGGATGTCGGGCTGCGTCCAGATCAGGATGTCTGCGACTGTTCCGATCGCGGTCGGGACGGCAGCCAGCAGCACGGCTCCCCAGAGCGGGACGCCGTTGCCTCCGAAGGCGGAGCGCGTCGACCACTGGGAGGCGCCGTTGCTGGGGGGCGGGGCGCTCTGGCTATCGCGGATCGCGGTCACGAGTCCCAACGGTAACGGTCCAGTACCCCGGGCCGAGAGCCGTCTTCCGGAACTTGCGGCTTACTGCACGTTGGGTTACCGCTACCGCTCGATAACGTGATCGCTGCGTGATGTTCGTGCAGCCGAATGGATGCCCCGTCACTTGGCCAGGGGTGCGAACCTTGACACAACTGGCGTGACCATTTTAGCGTCCGGGCAATCGTTTTCTCACGATTCTCGAAGCGGCGTGACGGGGGTCCTATGAGCACGGCGCCACCGCTGGTCGAGATGACCGGTGTCACGAAGCGTTACGGGGGTGTGTTGGCGTGCGACGGAGTGGACCTCACGATCCGCGCCGGTGAGGTTCACGCGTTGCTGGGGGAGAACGGCGCGGGCAAGAGCACGCTGATGAAGGTGCTCTCCGGGGACGTCGCCGATCACTCCGGGTTGATCTCGATCGAGGGTCGCCCGATGCAGTTCGGCAAGCCGGCCGACGCGCAGCACGCCGGGATCGCGATGATCCACCAGGAACTGGACCTCGTGCCCGGGCTGAGCGTCGCAGAGAACCTCTACCTCGGCCGCGAGCTGCGCAACCGGTTCGGCTTGGTGGACCGCCGGAAGATGGCTTCGCGCACCCGAGAACTGCTGCGGCGCACCGGAATCGACCTGGATCCACTGCGGCCGGTCGGCGAGCTGCGCATCGGCGAGCAGCAACTGGTGACGATCGCCCGCGCCTTGTCGCTGGACGCGAAGGTGCTGATCATGGACGAGCCGACGTCGGCGCTGTCAAGTACCGAGGTGGAGCGGTTGTTCGCGGTGATCACCGAGTTGCGGCGCGGTGGCACCGGGATCGTCTACATCTCGCACCGGATGGACGAGATCGGCCAGGTGGCCGACCGCGCCACCGTGCTGCGCAACGGCCGCAAGGTCGCCGAGTTCGACGCCCGGAAGCTGACCGCGGAGCAGGCCGCGGAGGCGATGGTGGGCCGGTCGGTGCAGACGATGTTCCGGGCCGAGCGCGGCGCCGTCGGCGACGAACTGCTGGCCGTGTCCGGCTTCGCCGTCCGCCCGCGCCGCCCGCGGGTGGGTCGCCGGGAACCCGACGGGATCGATCTGACCGTGCGCAGCGGGGAGATCGTCGGGCTGTGCGGGTTGCTCGGCTCAGGCCGCACCGAACTGCTGGAATCGCTGTTCGGGGCGGGGGCCTCCGGCACGTGGGAGGGGGAGGTGTCGCTGGGCGGGCATCCGGTGCGGCCGAGGGGTCCGCACCGGGCGCTGCGAGCGGGCATCGCCTTCGTGCCGGAGGACCGCAGGAGTTCGGGGCTGGTCCTCGACCATTCGGTGCTGGCCAACACGGTCCTCTCGGTGCTGGGCCGGCTCGGCGTGGCCGGGCTGGTCCGCCGCCGCGCCGAGGTGTCCGCCACCGAGCGCAGCGTGCAGCAGCTCAAGGTCAAGCTCGGCCGGATCCTCGACCCGGTGGGCACCCTCTCCGGGGGCAACCAGCAGAAGGTCGTCTTCGGCCGGATGTTGTTGACGGAGCCGCGTTTGCTGCTGCTGGACGATCCCACCCGGGGCGTGGACATCGGCGCGAAGTCCGAGATCTACCAGCTGCTCGGCGAGATCGCCGGGCGCGGCATCGGGGTGCTGCTGGCGTCCTCGGAACTGCCAGAGCTGGTCGGCGTGTGCCACCGCGTGGTGGTGCTGCGCGCCGGGCGCAGCGTGGCCGAGTTCGACACCACCGAGGTCGGTGAAGCGGAATTGCTGGCGGCAGCCATGGGCGAGAGCGTGTCGGCCGGCGGGTCCGGGCCAGTGGTAGGTACCGGGCGGCGGAGCACTGGGGGAGGTGCGCGGTGAGCAACCAGACGGAGCAACGGCCCGCGGAATCCGGTGGGGCAGTGGCGGCTTCGGCGAAGCGGGCGAACGTGGTGGAGACGCTGTTCCGGCTCCAGAGCTTCTTCGGGCTGGTCGCGGTGTTCTTGGCGGCGGTGATCTTCTCGCCCCGCAACGACGGCCAGATCCTGTTCCTCACCAGCGACAACCTGTTCAACATCGTGCGCGCGGTGTCGGAGATCGGGATCATCGCGGTCGGTCTGACCTTCGTGATCCTGATCGGCGGCATCGACCTGTCGGTCGGCTCGGTGCTCGGGTTGGCCGCCGTGGGGTCGGCCGTGCTGATGGTCGAGGACGGCTTCGGCGTGTGGACCACGGTCGCGCTGGTGCTGCTCGCGGGCATCGTTTTCGGCCTGCTGCAGGGCACCGCCGTCGCGCTGCTCGGCGTGCAGGCCTTCATCGTCACCTTGGCGGGCTTGCAGATCGCGCGCGGCCTGGCGCGCATGTGGTCCGGCGGTGAGACGGTGCAGATCTCCTACGGCCACGGGCCCGGCCGGGCGCCGATGCTGTTCTCCCTGCTCGGGGAGCGGACTTTCGGTGGTGTGGTGCCGATTCCGGCGCTGATCTTCGCCGTGGTCGCGATCGTCGCGATCCTGTTCCTGCGCGCCAGCGCCTATTCCCGGCACCTCTACGCCATCGGAGGCAACGAGAAGGCCGCGCGGTTGTCCGGCGTGCCGGTGAACCGGGTCAAGATCATCGCCTTCGGCATCGCCGGGTTCTGCGCCGCGCTGGCGGGCATCGTGCACGCCGGTCAGCTGAACGCGGGGAGCCCGAACGACGGAATCTCCTACGAGCTCGACGGAATCGCCGCAGTGGTGGTCGGCGGCACCAGCCTGGCCGGGGGCCGGGGCTCGGTGATCGGCACCATCGCAGGCGCCCTGCTGCTCGGCATCCTCAACAACGTCCTCAGCCTGAACAGCGTCAACACCGACCTGCAACTCCTGATCAAGGGCCTGGTCATCGTCGCCGCGGCGGCGTTGCAGCGCCTGCGTCCCACGTCCTGAAACCTTCAGTCAGGAGGAAGCACGATGCGCAAGACGACGAAGTCCTTGATCGCCCTCACGTGCGCCGCGGCCGCCTTCGCCGCCGCCGGTTGCGGTACGACCAGCGAGAACACCGGGCAGGTGCAGAACCAGGACCCGACCAAGAACTGCAAGGGCCCGAACGAGAAGTACACCATCGGCATGAGCCAGGCCAACCTCGCCGAGCCGTACCGGGTCCGGATGGACGACGACATCCGCAAGGCCGCGGCGAAGGTGCCGCAGTTCGACGTCCAGTTCTCCGACGCGGCCAAGGACAATTCCAAGCAGATCAGCGACGTGGAGAACTTCCTGACCAAACAGGTCGACCTGCTGATGATCTCGCCGAACGAAGCGGCGCCACTGACCGACGTGGTCAAGAAGGCTTACAACAAGGGAGTCCCGGTCGTGGTACTGGACCGGAAGGTCGACGGGGAGGCCTTCACCACCTACGTCGGCGCGGACAACGTCCAGATCGGTCGGCAGGCTGGCGAGTACTTCAAGAGCACGCTGCTGCCGGATGGCGGAAAGATCGTGCAGATCAAGGGCCTGTCCGGCTCGACCCCGGCCGCGGAGCGGGAACAGGGCTTCAAGGAAGGGATCCAGGGTTCGAAGATCGAGATCGCGGCCACCGCCGACGGCGAGTGGGAGCGGTCGGTCGGCCAGCAGAAGATGGACGCGCTGCTTAAGGCTAACCCCGACATCAAGGCGGTCTACGCGCAGAACGACCCGATGGCCGAGGGCGCTTACCTGGCCGCCCAGGCGGCGGGCCGCAACGACCTGAAGTTCGTCGGCATCGACGGGCTGCCTATTCCGTCCGGCGGTATCAAGGCGGTCGAGGACGGCCGGTTGCAGGCCACCAACCTCTACCCGACCGGCGGTGCGGAAGCGGTCGAGGCGGCCAAGAAGATGCTGATCGACTGCCAGCCGGTGCCCAAGACGCAGACCCTGGAGACCGAGCTGGTCACCAAGGACAACGCCGCGGAGGTCTACGCCCGGTTGAACCAGGGCTGAACCGAATTCGCCGGCACTTAGCGAGTGGTCGTGGTCGCTTCGAGGGGCCACGACCACTCGCTGTCCCATGCAGGAAAATAATGATGAGTTTTCGCATCTATTGTGGATAGTTGCGGTTCCCGGGCCATTTCTGTTGCTGTCGCTTCGTTTGGCGCGAAAAGTCCCAATACACCTGGATGGTGGTTGTCGGGGCCCGTTGGCCCGGCAACCATCTTATTGAGTGAATTCGCGTCGCGGATTCTCCGACACCGCACCTATTGGATGGCTTCCCGGGGAGGTCTTTCTTACGCTCCGCTCATTGCGCGAGTGATCTTTCACCCGGAGCCGGACGAAAATCCATCCAATCGCGCATCACCATCGGATATAGCGCCATCACAGTCCACAAAGGACAGTGGTGTGCGGAGAGGGGCGAGCACGATGAGAGACCGCTCTGCAACGCCGCCGGGAAATGGTCGTCGGCGCGCCCGCCGGCTCTGTGCCTACCTCGGAATCGCTTCGCTGGCGGCGGCCGCCGTCGTCGCGGACGTCGGTTTCAGCTCCGTTCGCGCGAACGCGCAGCCGCCGACGGCATCCAGGGGACCGGTCGGGTGGGACATCTACCGCAACCTCGGCGCGATGGCGCAACTGCGCGGGGACGAGCAGTCGTACCAGTTCTCCAGCTACGACCGGACCGGTGGGAACAACGACGGGTTCCATGGCACCTACTCGTGCATCCGGATCAGCGACCGCGGTTGCGTGATCGCCGAACACGACGGCGCCGGTGAGATCTCGTCCATCTGGTCCACCCGCGAACCCTGGGGCGATGTGACCGCGACCGGCAACATCGTGGTCGAACTCGACGGCCGGGTGGTGCTGGACGCGCCGCTGATCGACGTGGTCAGCGGGCGGATCGGCGCACCGTTCTCATGGCCGCTGGTGGCCAACGCCGACGATGCGGCCGGCGGGGTTTCCATCAAGGTGCCGATGCCCTACCGCAAGGGGATGCGGGTGACGGTGCAGCACAACCCGTACTTCTACCACGTCGACTACCGCGTCTTCCCCAACGCGGACGGCGTGCAGACCTTCAAGCGCAACGACCCCGCCACCGACGTGCTCGACCGGCTGCACCGTTTCGGCGTCGCCGATCCGAAGCCCGCCGCCGCCGGTGCCACCCCGACCCGCCGGGACTTCGACCTCGCACCCGGCGCCTCGACCACGATCGCCGAGCTCGCCGGGCCGCAGCAGATCTCCCAGCTCCGGGTGCGGCTTCCCCAGGTGGCGGCCAGCCCGCAGGTGGTCGACGACGGCTACGCCTACGGACAGGCCGGCGGCAGCCGGTTCACCATGCGGGTCGACCCGAACAACCAGGGCATCCGGCTGATCCGGCGGCACGACGCGCAGATCGCCGACCAGGTCGCCGACGTCTTCGTGGACGGCCGGCCGGTCGGCCAGTGGCGCAGCGGACCGGCCCGCCCCGGCCAGTGGGGCGTGGAGATCATCGAGGTGCCGGCCGCGGTGACCGCCGGGAAATCGCAGGTGGAGATCGCCAACCGCTTCGTGTCGTCCTCCCTGGACGTCAACGAGTTTCGCTACGACGTGCACAGCCGGGTGGGCGGCGAGTGGGTGCGCACGGACGTGCTCGATCTCGGTCCGGCCCACCCCGGCGAGCAGCGCGCGCACGGCTACCGCATCGACAACCAGGTCTTCGCCCGGTCCAAGCTCACCGGCCACTACCCCAGCGACCCCGGCCAGGTCGCGGCCGCCGACGAGTTGCTGGCAACCGCCCGGATCCGCATCAGCTTCGACGGACAGACCACTGTGGACGCACCGATCGGCGAGTTCTTCGGCACCGGCCTCGGCGAGTACGACGTGCGCACCCTTATGAGCTCGGTCGACCCCGGGCTCGACGGCTGGTACACGTCCTGGTGGCCTATGCCGTTCTCGAAGAACGCCATGGTCGAGGTGGTCAACGGCGGCGGGGTGCCGATCACCGGCGCGACCGCCGAGGTGACCAGCGCGCCGGCGCAGGTGGACGGCAACACCGGGTACTTCCACGCCACCCACCGGCAGGCGCAAACCGTGCCGGGCCAGGACTGGACGTTCTTGGACGCCCAGGGCGCGGGCACCCTCTACGGCGTCACTCACACCATGCGCGGCCTGATCCCACCGGGCGCGGCGCAGCGCAACAACCAGCCGCATTCCCTGCAGACCCTTGCGGTCAACCTGCGCAACTACCTGGAGGGCGACGAGCGGTTCTACGTCGACGGGTCGGCGGAACCGGCGTGGCACGGCACCGGCACCGAGGACTTCTACGAGTCCGGGTGGTACTTCCGGGACGGCACCACATTCTCGATGCCGCAGAACGGCAACCCGTCGCACGAGATTGGCAACGACGGTTGCCGGTACGACTGCACCGGCGCCTACCGGATCATGGTCAACGACGCGTTGCCGTTTCGCACCGGCCTGCGCGCGGGGATCGAACACGGGCCGGTCAACGACGAGCCGGGCATCTACAGCTCGACGACGTACTGGTACGGCGGGCGCGTCCAGGGACGTCCGCTTCCCACGGCTCCGCCGCTGCCGACGCAGCCACCGGAAACCCAGCCCAGTTCCTCGCCGTCGGCGCCGGAAACCCGACCCAGCGCCCCGCCGACCTCGACCGCCCCGCCGGAGTCCGGCACGTCGGAGGCGGGCACCCCGGACACCACCGGGCAGGACGACGGCGAGCAGCCGCCGGACATCCAGCAGGTGGTGGACGGCGTCATCCGCCAGCACCAGCGCAACGACTGATCCCGACCACCTGAGCGAACGGCCCGTTCGCGCCGTCCAGTGAGGTGATCTCAGTAGGGGGTTATGCGAGTCGGCCGTGTTCGAATTGGGTGAGTACGAGTGCGGCTTTGACGATGGGTCCGATTTTGCGGGGGC
>NZ_JBSFLZ010000145.1:0-16438 GCF_053599315.1 Saccharopolyspora sp. NPDC000995 | reverse complement strand
ACGGTGGCACCGCAAGAGACACCGGCTACCCAAAGGGCATCTGCCCAGGCGGCCCGCATGTTCAGCGGTGCTGATTCTGCCGGCGTTGTGAAACGTCGCCGGGAATCAATGGCGGACCAGGTCGAGCGGTCGAGCTCGGGCAGTGGTGAAGCTGCCAGGTCCAGTGGTGCTGTTGCGGGCGGAGCGGCGCTACAGCCCAGCCGCGGTGTTTCCCGCGTGACGGAACAGCCCGGGCTGGCGTCATGGGAAGCAGAAGCGACCGGTGAGGGGACACGACGCACCTCCGCTGATCCCGCTGATCCCGCTGATCCCGCTGGTCCCGCTGGTCCCGCTGGTCCCGCTGGTCCCGCTGGTCCCGCTGGTGGTCCCACTGGTCCCGCTGGTTCCGCTGCTGGTGTCCGACGTCGCCGGGCCTGGCCTGGCGGTGTGAAGGCGACCCAGGCCACCTCCGCTGACAACGAACCCGCTGATGCGGGCCCGAAACGAGCGCCGGAGGCTGCGGTGTGGCCGGATGCGGTGGGGCCTGGGGTGTTGCGGGTTTCAGATCCGGTAGCGGGAAATGGTTCGGTGGGGTCTGGGTATCGGTTCCTGCGGGGGGTGAACCA
This sequence comes from Saccharopolyspora sp. NPDC000995, assembly GCF_053599315.1. Classification (NCBI taxonomy): domain Bacteria; kingdom Bacillati; phylum Actinomycetota; class Actinomycetes; order Pseudonocardiales; family Pseudonocardiaceae; genus Saccharopolyspora; species Saccharopolyspora sp. NPDC000995. The sequence goes on along the minus strand of NZ_JBSFLZ010000145.1, from coordinate 15,833 downwards.
GGCCAATTACCGTCGCGGTGATGAGCGTTTCCGGGTGAATTGCCTGGAGGCGGTGGTGGCGTTTCATAACTCTGTCAAGTTCGGTCGGCAGTTCGTGGCGGGGCCGGCTGTGGGTGACCGGGACCCGGCCCGGTTGGAGGAGGCGTTCGGAGCGACGGCCCGGCCGGTGGCTGGCGTGGCCGGGCTTGAGTGGTATGTGCGGGGCGGGCCGGTGGGTGTGGCAGTGCCGGTGATGTACCGGCGTCCCGACGGTAGTGCGCATGTGATCGTTGCGGTGCTTGGAGAACACCGCGATGGGCACGGTCGGGTCGTTCTGCTGGACCCGCAGAAGGGAGAGGAAGCCGAGGACGCCGATGTCCTGACTGCGACCGGCATGTGGGTGATCCCGATACCGGCACCGGGGGTGGTGTCGGGGGCGGAAGTGGAGGGGGAGGTGGTGTTGCCGCCCAGAGCTTTCCGGTGGCGGGGCCAGGACGGGGAGTCCGGGCTGCCGACTGTGGTGACGGGCCCGAAGCGTCGGGGTGGTGTGCCCGGGCCGGTGGCGGGGAAAGCCGGCGCGAAGGACACGAAGAGGACGCGGGGAAAGGCGGACCAGGATTCACGGGAGGAAGCTGGCGAGAGTTCGCGGGGGGTTAAGCGGCGGAAGGTGGACACAGCCGCTGCTGGGGCTGTGTCCAGGAGTCCGGGTGACGGTGAGAGGGGGGAGCTCACGCCGACGGATCAGGCAGCACAGCAAGACCCGAGGTCAGAGCGGAAACGGAAAAAGAAGGAACAGAACGCGAAGAATTACCAGAAAAGAAAGGCTGCTGCCGCCCAGGTTGCGGAGTTGGAGGCGTTGCAGAAGCAGAGGCCGCTGACTGGCGAGCAGAAGGCGAAGCTGGCGGCACTCCAGCCGAAGGTGGCGCAGCAGAAGCAGAAAAAGAAGGACTCCGCCGCAAAGCATCGCTGGGCGGGAAAGGCTGCTGCCGCCCAGGTTGCGGAGTTGGAGGCGTTGCAGGAGCAGGGGCCGCTGACTGAGGAGCAGAAGGAGGAGCTGGCGAAGCTCCGGCCGAAGGCACAGACGTGGCAGAAAGAGAAGGAAGGGGCCGCGGAGCGGTACCGGGCGGGAAAGGCTGCTGCCGCCCAGGTTGCGGAGTTGGAGGCGTTGCAGGAGCAGGGGCCGCTGACTGAGGAGCAGAAGGAGGAGCTGGCGAAGCTCCGGCCGAAGGCACAGACGTGGCAGAAAAAGAAGGAATCTGACGCGAAGTATCGCTGGGCGGGAAAGGCTGCTGCCGCCCAGGTTGCGGAGTTGGAGGCGTTGCAGAAGCAGGGCACGCTGACTGGCGAGCAGAAGGAGGAGCTGGCGAAGCTCCGGCCGAAGGCACAGACGTGGCAGAAAAAGAAGGAATATGTCGCGGAGCGGTACCGGGCGGGAAAGGCTGCTGCCGCCCAGGTTGCGGAGTTGGAGGCGTTGCAGGAGCAGGGGCCGCTGACTGGGGAGCAGAAGGAGGAGCTGGCGAAGCTCCGGCCGAAGGCACAGAAGTGGCAGAAAATGAACGAAAGGTTGTTCCGGTTGAAGGCGGGGCGGGGACGGAAGAAGGCCGGGAAGGTGATGGAGACCGGGGTGGGTGGGCCCGCGGTGGTCGCTCGGGGTGCGGGGCCGGAAGGGGTACCGGGGTGGACTGGGGCAGAACAGGACGGCCGGGACGCGTGGCCGGCTGACGCCGATCCGGATGCATGGCTTGCTCGGGCCGTAGCGGATATAGACGGGGTGCAAGTCCCACAAGGTGCCGCGGATGCTGGGATGCTGCTAAGCGAGGGCGCTTACAAGGAGTTTGTCGCAACCGAGTTGCTCGCGTTCCTGGGACAGGATGCCGACAACGATGCTGCGGGTGCCGGCGGTGCCGGGCCGGTGGCTGGCGACGAGGATTTCGCTGCGTTCCTTGACGAGTACGGGGGGGATCCTGTCGGGTTGTTCGGGGTCGGAGCCGATGAGCTGGATTTCGGTGAGCCGTTTCTGGAGGATGAGGTGTGGCCGGAAACGGGGCGGTAACCGTGCACCGTGTCCTGGAAGTATTTGTCCAGCCCGCAGGATGTGTCGTCATCGTCGTTGGGGATGCGGCCGGGCGGTGTGCCGTCACGGCGCCTGCCGGCACCACCGGCGTGCAGTTGGCGCTGTTGACCACCGACGAACTCACCTGCGCCTACGATGCCGCGCAGTTCGACCTGCGCTCCGCCGTTGGCCCCGGACAACCCCTGGCTGGCTTGGGCGCTCTACCTCGCGCACGCCACCGCCGAGGCGCGCGGCTGGGCGGCCACGGCGCCGGGCGATGCAGCGCACACTGGTCAGACTGCTGGCTGATTACGTGGAAGGGGATGTCGTCAAGGCATCCGACGTGCGCGCCGTCGCCTCCAGCTTCAGCGCAAACGTCAACTACACCAACGAAATCCTCGACACAATGGGCATCCTCGTCGACGATCGTCCGCAGGTCTTCGAGCTGTGGCTGGAGTCCAAACTCGCCGACCTGGCGCCGGGCATCCACGCTGAGGTCGGCCGATGGGCGCGGACCCTGAGCGAGGGTGGGCCGCGCAGCCGAGCCCGTCATCCCGAGACGGCCCGCTCCTACCTACGTGCTGTGCTGCCGGCCCTGACGGAATGGTCGACTTGCTACCACCACCTGCGCGAGATCACCGCGACGACGTACTGGCCTACCTCCGCCCGCTGCGCGGCGACGCCAGAACCACGGGCCTTACCGCGTCGCGTTCCCTGTTCACCTGGGCCCGGCTGAACGGGGTGATTTTCCGCGATCCCGCGACCCGGATCAGGCTCGGGAAACGCGAATGTCGGATCTGGCAGCCGCTGACCTCGGTGGAGATCGCAGAAGCCGTCGCCGCAGCGACGACCCCGCAGGCGGTCTGTGTCGTGCTCGCTGCGATCCACGCCGCACGTCTAGGGTTCCCGGCATGACAGGCGAGAACGAGCAGGCCGTTCAGGCGGCTATATCGGCGGAGATGCGGCTTCTCGACCCTGGCGTGCGTGCTTCGCCGGTATTGGTCTCGGAGCTTCTGGCCCCAGAGTTCGTCGAGTTCGCAGCGTCGGGACGACGCTGGGACGCAACATCAATCCTCACGGCGACGGGCGACGGTTCCGTGAGTCCGGATTCGCCGGTTGTGATCAGCGAGAGATGGCTGGAGCTGTACTCGCTCCCGGCATCGTTCATCTGACCTACTTCGCCGACAACGGAGGACGTTGTGAGTGGGCGGAGCTCTCTGTGGCGGCTGACGGAGAGGGGCTGGCGGATGTACTTCCACCAGGGCACTTTGGCGAGCTGAGGGACTGCGTCGCCGGTCCAACTTCCGCCGTCGAGTCTGGCTGCCCGCTCTCGCTGGGGATGAGGAACAGGGGTGGGCACCACTGAACCAGGAGATGCATTTCCATGATCTGCGGCATACGCATGAGACGTGGCTGATCGAAGACAACGTCCCGCGAATCCTGTGACTGGTGCGCCTCGGACACAAGCGTAAGGACACCGACGACCTCTACTCACACGTGACGGACGTGATGGTCGAGGCGATGCTCGCCGCCTTGCAACGGCGGTGGGAGCAGGACGGTGGATGGACCTGGGACGACAGCCAAGGTCAGGGATGGGAAGCGGCGTGACCACTTCGGATTCGCGTGTGTGGTCAGGACGTCGTGCTCCCAATCTGCTCCCAAAAACAACTGATGGCCTGTCGATGAAAATCATCAACAGGCCATCTGATAGGAAAAAACAAACTGTGGGCGATACTGGGATCGAACCAGTGACCTCTTCGGTGTGAACGAAGCGCTCTCCCGCTGAGCTAATCGCCCTTGTTCTGTTCTTCTCGTCCCCGTTCCCGGCGACGAGAAGAACAATACACGATCGTTTTCAGGCGCCGAACAGGGGGGAGGTCAACCAGTTCCAGTGCAGGCCGAGCCAGCCGCCGACGGTGTTGAACAGGCCCAGCATCCACAGCGTCGTGAGGACGACGAGGCAGGTGGCGCTCATGACGGCGAGCTTGGTGGCGAGGCGTTGGCGGCCGAGCCAGCTCACCCAGCGCTGGTAGTGGCGCTTGGCGAAGGTGTTGACGCGGTGGGCCCAGTGGAACTCGGTGGCGAGGATGCCGAGGCCGGCGAAGACGACGAGCCAGCCGGGGCCGGGGTAGGGGATCATCAGGATGCCGGCGACGAGCACGAAGGTGCCGAAGACGCCGAGCGCGATCCGGTAGCTGGTGTTCAGCCCGGGCTTGCGGCGAATGCGTTCGCGGAAGCCGCGCAGGCGTTCTCGGAGGGCGTGAAGCCAGGGCGTGCGCTGGCGGTCGGTGGGTTCCATGCTGGTGTTGCGGGGGTCCGACTCGGCTGTCTCGTTCAGGGTTGCCACCTGCCGGTTGCGAACGTTCGTCAGTGTTCTGGACACCCGGTCGTGGCCGCGCCGCTCGCGGTGTCCGGTCTGGGCCAGAATACGGGCCTTGTCCGGGTGGGGGCGTGTCATGGGGCACCGCGTGTCAAGTGGGCACTGTGTCATGTGGGCACTTGGGCGTCGCGAGTTCGCCAGGCCCTCCGAATGGTGGTCGGGGTCATTGAGGGTTGTGCGCGATGTCGGGGCTTTCGGCCCTATTGCGTTCCTTCGATCCTGGTCACATTGTGACGCCAGTCTCGACAGGACGTTCGGACGTACGCGTGGTTGGTTACGGAGGGGATGCACGACATTAGCCCGAAAAGGGGAACTATGGTGGCGAGCGTCTCACCGGCTGGTCGCGCTGCGACAATAGCGAGCGGTTCGATCGCCTATTCTCGAGTGGACGTCAGGCGAGCTCGACGCAGTGGAAACCCGGTGGTCAGCCGGGCGCGGCGGCGAGTTCCGCAAGGCGGGGGCGGCGGATCAGGGCTCGGTGCAAGAGCGGTTCGCTCAGTTACGGAATGTAGCGGAGCTTGGCCACTGGGTACGTGCCGGTCTAGTGACTCAGCGTCCTCTGTCGGGTTTGTTCGCGACGGATCTTCTTCCGGTGTGGACAACGGATCCGGTCTGTCTCGCAATGGGGCGGCTGGCCTGCGGTCCACTCCGACCCCGGAGCCGGTTGAACACGCTGTGCGTTCGCTCGATTGCCCAGCGAATTGGGGTCTGCCCCGTATGGGTGGTCTATGCGGTAGTTGCGAGCGTATCGGCCCGATGAGGCGTCACAACTATGTTGCTCGGTCGATAAGCGGACCGGGAGGAGCAGGAAGGGGAGGACAATGCGTAACGATCACGTGACACTGCGTTCGACAGCTGTGTTCGATCTGCTGGCTCCGCAGACACCGGCCGTGCCGGTCCAGGTCGAGCTGCGCTACGACACCCGGGACCCGTACGCGGTGGTGGCTGCGTTCCGCACCGGTCGTGCTGGCTGGGTCGAATGGGTGTTCGCCCGCGACCTGCTAGCCGACGGTCTGATCGCGCACGCAGGCGAGGGCGACGTGACGATCCGCCCGGCGATCGACGACCCGGAGGTCGTGGCGATCGAGCTGAGCTCGCCGTCGGGTCACGCGGTGTTCGAGGCCTCGGCGCAGGAGCTGGCGGACTTCCTCGACCGCACCTATGACGTCGTGGTGCCGGGCAACGAGAACTTGTGGGTCGACGTGGACGAGGCGCTGACCCGGATGCTGCCCCACGACCTGGGCTGATCTGGGAGAACGTCGGCTCGGCGCGGTCTCGTTCCGGCCGGGTGCACCCCCCTTTGATCGTGGTCGCGGGGGTGGTCTAGAGTTCAATGTGCAACGCGGCGGACAGGCCCGGAAGACCCCGGACTTCGAAGTCGCAGGCAGGCGGACGTAGCGCAGCTGGTAGCGCATCACCTTGCCAAGGTGAGGGTCGCGGGTTCGAGTCCCGTCGTCCGCTCTGGATTCTCTGGCGGTCCAGCCGACTTCGGTGTGGATGCGGAGTCCGGCGGAGTGGCCGAGTGGCTTAGGCAAGGGCCTGCAAAGCCCTGTACGCGGGTTCGATTCCCGCCTCCGCCTCGCGCGATTAGCTCAGTGGGAGAGCGCTACCTTGACACGGTAGAGGTCACTGGTTCAATCCCAGTATCGCGCACCATCTGTATAAGCAGGTCAAAGCCCCTACGGTGGTCATCACCGGCAGGGGCTGTGTTGCGTGTGTGGTCTAGAGACGGTGAAATGACTGTTGCGGACACCGCGATTTGCACATTGCCTGGGGTTGGTGTCGTGGCTGCCTTGCGGGCGAGGATCGTGAGGTTCCTGCGACCGTCCAGCCGAGTGCATGACCTGTCGTTTCGTCGGCGGTGGGCCACGATCGGCGGTCGGAGCATGTCGAGGATGCATGTCAGCACTCGCGACGTGATCGTTTGACCGTGAGCTGACCAGTTGCCGCGCCGCCAGCATGACTTATCCTTCGTTGCGCTCTTGCTGGTTGTTTCATTCAATTCGGATCTGTTGTTCGCTTGCCTTAAATTCTCCGAGGGATCAGCGGCGAACGCACGGTCCCAGCCCATGTAGGCGTCGCTCATCAACTCGACGTCGTCGCCGATTTCGTCGCAGAACGTGCCGCCGTGGATCACGACGTTGAGCGAGATTCCGTCGTATCCGACCCGGCCTGCGCATGATGTCCCACCCAGAAAACCCGAATATGCTTTTAAGATCCAGATCGTGGCGTTGACCGGGCGTGGCGACGTGATCTGCGCGCATGAAGAGGCCCGGCCCGAAAGCGCTTCGGGCCGGGCTTTCCGGTAACGGGGCGGGTCAGTTCTGGGAGATCAGCGAACGCAGGAAGAAGACCAGGTTGGCCGGGCGCTCGGCGAGGCGGCGCATGAAGTAGCCGTACCACTCGTCGCCGTATGCCACGTAAACCCGCAGCTTGTTGCCTTCGGAAGCGATCCGCTTCTGCTCCTCGGACCGGATTCCGTACAGCATCTGGAACTCGTAGCTGTCCGCGCTGCGCCCGGACCGCTCGGCCAGGTCGGCGGCGATCGCCACGATCCGCGGGTCGTGGCTGGCCACCATCGGGTAGCCGTCGCCCTCCATCAGGATCTTCAGACAGCGGACGTAGGAGCGATCCACCTCGGCCTTGTCCTGGTAGGCGACCGAAGCCGGCTCGGAGTACGCGCCCTTGCACAGCCGCACCCGGGAGCCCTCGCCCGCCAGGTCGCGGCAGTCTTGCTCGGTGCGGTGCAGGTAGGCCTGCAGGACTGCCCCTACCCACGGGAAGTCCACCCGCAGGTCGCGGAGGATGCCCAGCGTCGAGTCCGTGGTGGTGTGGTCCTCCATGTCGAGGGTCACCGTGGTCCCGGCGGCGGCCGCGCCCTCGCAGATCAGCCGCGCGTTGTCCAGGGCGATCTTCTCGCCGTCGGCGGGCAGGAACTGCCCGACCGCGGAGAGCTTCACCGAGACCTCGGCCCGGTCGGCCAGGCCCTCGGCGGAGAGCACCTGCAGCATCTGCTGGTAGGCGCGGACGGTGGCGGCGGCCTGCTGCGCATCGAGGGTGTCTTCGCCGAGGTGGTCGAGCGTGACGTACATGTTCTGGTCACGCAGGGCTCGGGTGGCTCGGACCGCGTCCTCGGGCGTGGTGCCGGCGACGAACCGCGCAACGACCGGTTTGGTCAGCGGGTTGGCCTCCATGAGTCGGCGCACGCCCTGGGAACGGGCGACGGCCAGCATGGTGCTGCGCAGCATCGTGGTCTCCTTCTTCGCAGCTGTGCTCGGGGTTCGGGAATCTCCTGCCTTCCGCGTTGCCTGCAGTCGAAATTGCGTGGCGCGGTTCGCCGGACGGCACCGGCGAAGGGTTCGGAGTGAAGCGTTCGGGGTGAGGGGCACTCGCGGTAAAGCGCGGGTGCCCCCCACGCTCAGCCCATGTGCGGGTAGCCGATGTGAGCCGGGGCGTCCCAGGTTTCCTTGATGGCCCGGGGGCTGGTCCAGCGCTGGATGTTCAGCAGCGAACCGGCCTTGTCGTTGGTGCCGGAGGCGCGGCTGCCGCCGAAGGGCTGGCGGGACACGACGGACCCGGTGGGCTTGTCGTTGACGTAGAAGTTGCCGGCCGCGCCGCGCAGCTTCTGGTGCGCCAGATCGATGGCGCTGCGGTCGGTCGCGAACACCGCACCGGTGAGCGCGTAGGGGCTGGAGGCGTCGACGACGTCGAGGATGTCGGAGTACTTGGCGTCGTCGTAGACGTGCACGGCGATGATCGGCCCGAAGTACTCGGTGGTGAACACCTCGTCGCCCGGGTCGTCGCAGACCAGCACGGTGGGCTCGACGAAGTAGCCGGTGGAGTCGTCGTAGCCGCCGCCGACGAGCACCTCGATGGAGTCGGTCTTGGCCGCTCGGTCCAGCGCTGCCTGGTGCTTGGCGAAGGCGCGGTGGTCGATGACGGCGCCGCCGAAGTGGGAGAAGTCGGTGACGTCGCCGTAGCGGATGGTGCGGGTCAGCTCGGCCAGCTCGTCGCGCAGCCCGCCATCCCAGATGGAGCGCGGCACGTAGGCGCGGGATGCGGCGGAGCACTTCTGGCCCTGGTACTCGAACGCCCCGCGGGCGAACGCCGCCGCCAGCGGGGCGGGGTTGGCCGAGGGGTGGACGACGATGAAGTCCTTGCCGCCCGTCTCGCCAACGATGCGCGGGTAGGAGCGGTAGGCGTCGAGGTTGTCGCCGATGATCCGCCACAGCTTCTTGAAGGTGGCGGTGGAGCCGGTGAAGTGCAGGCCGGCGAAGCCGGGGTCGGTCAGCGCGACCTCGCTGACGGCCTGGCCGTCGCCGGTGACCAGGTTGATCACCCCGGGCGGTAGGCCGGCGGCCTCGAACAGGCGCATGGTGAAGTGCGCGGCGAATTGCTGCGAGGGGGTCGGCTTCCACACCACGGTGTTGCCCATCAGCGCCGGGGCGGTGGGCAGGTTGCCGGCGATGGCGGTGAAGTTGAACGGCGTGATCGCAGTGACGAACCCGTCCAGGGGGCGGTAGTCCATGCGGTTCCACTCGCCGGGCACAGACCGCGGCTGCTCGGCGATGATCTGCCGGGCGTAGTGGACGTTGAACCGCAGGAAGTCGATGAACTCGCACGCGGCGTCGATCTCGGCCTGCTGCACCGACTTTGACTGGCCCAGGATGGTGGCGGCGTTGATGGTGTCCCGCCACGGCCCGGCCAACAGGTCCGCGACGCGCAGCAGCACCGCGGCGCGCTCGTCGAACGACGTCGCGGCCCAGGCGGGGGCGGCGTCCTTGGCGGCCTGCACGGCGTCGGCGACGTCCTGGGTGGTGGCCTGCGCAGCGGTGCCCAACACGTGCTGGTGGTCGTGCGGCTGAACGACGTCGAAGCGCTCGCCGCCGCCGAGCCGCTGCACGCCACCGATGGTCTGGGGCAGCTCGATGCGCTCGGACTCCAGCTCCGCGATCCGCTTCTGCAGGGACTCCCGCTCCGGCGAGCCGGGCGCATAGCCCTTGACCGGCTCGTTGTAGGGCACCGGTACCGAAGTGATGGCGTCCATGGCCAAATTCGCCTCCTTGCGAGAAGTCGCTGTCGGGAAAAGGGTCCCTGATACTTGGGAGGTTAAGGTTTCGTTAGCGTCCCGGGCTTGTCCGTTCGGCTATCGTTGACATTGTTGGATTGTTCGGTTGGACAAGCGGGGTCCTTGGGTTGCACGAGGTCGAAGTTGACGCCGTCGGCGTTGCCCTGGTGGGCGTGCCATTGCGCCAAGTCCTGATCGCAGTGGGGGAACCGCTGGTCGACGTGCTCGCGGCGCCGAGCGGCTTCGAAGTCGGGGTGCGCGACGTCGTAATTGTCGACCCGGAAGAGGAGTCCGGCAGCGGTCGCGGCGGCGATTTCGTGCTGGTCATAGGCGCGCGGGGCAGGGCAGCCGCCCGGCTGGTGCGCGCTGCGGCCCGCGACGGGGCGGCCGCCGTGGCGGTGAAGGTCGACTCCGAAACCGACGCGCGGGCCCTGCGCGACACCGCGATCGACTGCCGGATCGCGCTGCTCGGCGTGCGGCCCGAGGTCCGCTGGGAGCGGCTGGAGTCCTTCGCGCGTTCGGCCGTCGACAACGCCCGGCTGACCACCGACGCAGACCTGGGCGAGGCGCTGGGCGACCTGTTCTCGCTGGCCCAAACGGTGGCGGCGATGACCGAGGGCATCGTCGCGATCGAGGACACCGCGAGCCGCGTGCTGGCGTATTCGCGCTCCGACGACGAGGTCGACGAGCTGCGCCGCCTGTCGATCCTGGGGCGGCAGGGGCCGGAGCCGTACTTGGCAATGCTCCGGGAATGGGGCGTCTACCAGCGGTTACGCGCCGGTGAGGACGTCGTGCGCATCGACGAGCGGCCGGACCTGGGCATCCGCCGCCGGATGGCGGTCGGCATCCACGCGGGCGCCCAACCGCTGGGCACGATCTGGGTGCAGGAGGGCAAGCGGCCGCTGTCCGAGCATTCCGAGCGGGCGCTGCTGGGCGCGGCACGCGTCGCCGCGCTGCAGCTGATCCGGCAGCGCACCGAGGCCACGGCCGGGCCGCGGTTCCGGGAGAACCTGCTGACTGGTCTGCTGGACGGTCTTATCGACGCCCAGTCGGTAGCCGACAACATCGGTGCGGATCCGGCGAAGCCGGCGGTGGTCGTGGTGTTCACGCTGCGCCCGTCGGACGCCAGCGCGGACCGTTCCGAACTGGAGCTGCAGCGGTCGGAGATGACCAGCCTGATCTCGGTGCACGCCTCGGCCTACCGGCGCAGCGCGCTGGTCACCACGATCGGTTCACGGGTGTACGTGCTGCTGCCGGACCTGCTGGAACGCTCGGCGGTGGCGTCGGCGCTGAGCCTGACCAGGGAGATCGTGGCGGCGGCCAAGCAGCACCTGCGGGCGCGGGTGCAGGTGGGCGTTGGATCGGCGGCTCGGACGCTGGACGAGGTGGCGGAGTCGCGCACCGAGGCGGACCGGATCCTCGACGCGATGACCTACGACCTGCACGCGGAGATCGCCACCATCTCGGATGTGCGGGCGCAAGTGGTGATCAGCGAGATCCTGACGGTGCTGCAGGGCAACGAGCGGTTCCGCGACTCCCGCCTGGCGGCGCTGCACGAGCACGACGCGGAGCACGGAACCGACCTGGCCCGCTCGCTGCTGGCGTACCTGGAGGCCTTCGGCGACGTCCGCGCGGCCAGCGACGGCTTGCACGTCCACCCGAACACCCTCCGCTACCGGGTCCGCCGGGCCGGTGAGATCACGGGCATCGACTTCGCCAACCCGACGGAACGCCTGAGCGCCCACCTGCAACTGCTGCTCGCCCGCCGGACCGCCCGCCGTTGACGGCTTGCTCGACGGCGTCCTCGCGGATGCTCGCCACCAGCAAGCCGATATCGGCGTAGGGCTCTGGGGCATCACCGTCGCCGGGCCACCGGTCGACGTGTCCATTCGCCGTTGTCCGCGACGCTGTCCGCGTGCAGCAAGCCAGTAGTCGCCGGCACCACCGTCGTCGTTCGAAACCAGCAGGCAGCGCTCGACCAGCTAGTTCCCCCCGTCGAGGTTGATCTAGCACGCGATGCGGCGCGGCTGCGCGGGCGCGTGGCGCTGGGGATTGACGTCCGGCTCAGAGTTTGCGGAGGCGGACCCGGTTGATCGAGTGGTCGATGTCCTTGCGTAGCACCAGAGTCGCGCGGGGGCGGGTCGGGAGGATGTTTTCCACCAGGTTCGGTTCGTTGATCGTGCGCCACAGGTGCTCGGCCTCGGCACGGGCGTCATCGTCGGAGAGTTCGGCGAAGTGGTGGAAGTGCGAGTTCGGGTTCGCGAACGCCGTGCTGCGCAGCGCCAGGAAGCGGTCGGTGTACCAGCGGGCGATGTGGTCGGTGTGCGCGTCGACGTAGATGGAGAAGTCGAACAGGTCCGACACGGCCAGGCTCGGCGCGGGCTGCAGCACGTTAAGCCCCTCGATGATCAGGATGTCCGGCTGGCGGACCACGTGCTGCTCGCCGGGCAGGATGTCGTAGGCGACGTGCGAGTAGACCGGCGCGGCCACCTCCGGCGCCCCGGACTTCACCTCGGTGACGAAGCGCAGCAGCGCTCGCTGGTCGTAGCTCTCGGGGAAGCCCTTGCGGTGCATCAGGCCGCGGCGCACCAGCTCGGCCTTGGGGTAGAGGAAGCCGTCGGTGGTGACCAGGTCGACCCGCGGGTGGTCGGGCCAGCGGGCCAGCAGCGTGCGCAGGATTCGCGAGGTGGTCGACTTGCCGACCGCGACGCTGCCCGCGATGCCGATCACGAACGGCACCTTCGTGTCGCGGGTCTCCTCGCCCAGGAAAGTCGTGGTGGTCTCGTGCAGCCGCTGGCGGGCGGCCACCTGGAGGCTGATCAGCCGCGACAGCGGCAGGTAGACGTCGGCGACCTCGGTGAGGTCGACCGGCTCGCCGAGCCCGCGCAGGGCGACGAGCTCGTCCTCGGTCAGCGGCAGGGGAAGGGAGTCGCGCAGTTCCCGCCACTGCGCGCGGTGCAACTCGACATACGGGCTCAGTTCGCGAACGCGCGTCACAAACACCCCTCGGCTTTGAGGCCCGGCTAGGAACTCAGACGCCCCCGGCGAAACTTCCGGCGACGCTGAAGAAAACCCTAGGACGCCGAAGCCGTGCGGCGCTGTGATCCAGTGCACGCTGAGACGCAGCGAACACCCTTGATCGATCGCGACGATCTTCCGCTTCGCGGACTAGAAATACCATTTGTGGCAATTTCAACGGCAATTGGACCTTGACCGTCGATTTCCATTGAAATTACGCCGGAACGCTGGAACGCCGGACGTCGCGCAGGGAGACGACGTCCGGCGTTCGGAGTTCCCGGTCCTCCGACCAGGGTCAACGGCTCACTTCTGGCCTTCGGTGGACGAGAGCTCGTTGAGCTTGGACTTCCGGTAGCCGTATGCGAAGTAGATCACCAGGCCGATGGCGAACCAGACGGCGAACCGCAGCCACGTAACCGGGTCGAGGAAGGTGACCAGCCAGATCGAGAACACGATGCCGATGATCGGCACGATCGGCATGCCGGGGCACTTGAACCCGCGCGGCAGGTCCGGCCGCTTGTAGCGGAGGACGATGACCGCGGCGCACACGATCACGAAGGCCAGCAGGATGCCGATGTTGGTCAACTCCGCGGCCTCGCCGATCGGCAGCAGGCCCGCGATCAGCGCCGAGGCGATGCCGATGAGCCAGGTGAAGCGGCTCGGCACCTTGCGCACCGGGTGGGTCTTGGAGAACCACTTCGGCAGCAGGCCATCCCGGCTCATCGCGAAGCCCACCCGGGTCACGCCGAGCATGAAGGTGAACAGCACGGTGAGGATGCCCAGGATGGCGCCGACGGCGATGATCGCGCCCAGCACCGGCAGGCCGACGTCGGCGAAGGCGGTGGCGAACGCGCTCTCGGCGCTGATCTGCTGGTACGGGATCATGCCGGTCAGCACCAGGCAGGCCAGCACGTAGAGCACCATCGAGATGGCCAGCGAGTAAATGATCGCCTTAGGCATGTGCCGCTGGGCGTCCTTGGACTCTTCCGCCGCCGTGCTCATCGCGTCGTAGCCGAATACCGCGAAGAACACCGTTGCCGCACCGGCGAACGCGCCGCTGATGCCGAAGGGGAAGAACGGGTTGTAGTTGCCGGTGTTGATGTGGAAAGCGCCGACGACGATCACGACCAGCACCACGGCGACCTTCAGGTACACCAGCAGCGTTTCGAAGCGCGCCGCGCTCTTCATGCCCTGGTTGAGGATGAAGGCGATCAGCAGGCACAGCAGCGCCGCGAACAGGTTGATCTTGTAGCTGCCAGCCGGGGCGGCGCCGTCCTCGGTGCCCGGCGCACCCATCATCCATAGCGGCAGATCGATGTGCAGGAAGCCGAGCAGTTCGTTGAAGTAACCCGAGATGCCGATGGCGACCACCGCGACGATCGCGGTGTACTCCAGCAGCAGGTCCCAGCCGATCAGCCAGCCGACGACCTCGCCGAGCACCGCGTATCCGTAGGTGTACGCCGAACCGGCCTTGGGGATCATGCCCGCGAACTCCGCGTAGGAGAACGCCGCGGCCGCGCTGGCGATACCCGCGATCAGGAAGGAGATCAGCACCGCGGGCCCGGCCTTTTCGTTGGCAACGGCGCCGGCCAGGGAGAAGATCCCGGCGCCGATGATGCCGCCGACGCCGATCGCGGTGAGCTGCCACAGACCCAGCGAGCGCTTGAGTCCGGTCTCGCCGTCGTCCTCGACGATCGTGTCGATCGGCTTGCGGCGGAATATCCCCCGCCCTGGGGTAAGGCTTGGTGTGGTCACGGATTCTCCCGAATGCGTTCGTACTGCGCGAAAGGGTACGTACATTGCGTGATCTGGCCCGGTGGACGTTCCGCGCAACGTCGTCCGTGTCCTGCATCACCGAAAGGTTTGCACGTTGCGGCGAAACCTACGCGCCGCCGACGAGTCAACTTGTTGTGGGGTCGGATGAGAGTTTACGGCCTCGTTTGGTCGAGCGGACAAATCGGCCGGTGGGCGCCGCATCCTGCTTCACGGCTCGTCACGATCGGTAGCGACCCGTGACCGCCGGGCGTCGCGATCGTTGGTGTTCACGCCGGTGACCACTCGAAGTCAGCTCCGCAGCGGAAATGAGTCGCCCTGGCCGAGCAGCTCTGGCAGGCGATGAGCTTCGCCCAAGTCGAGGACGACGCGGTGGTGTTCACCGACGCCGACATCGCCGCGCTCCGCGCGCTGGTCGAGTTGGTCTCCGCCGAGGTGATCCCGCCAGAGCTGGAGTCGGCGGTCGCGCGGTCGCTGGCGCAGACCATGTCGCGGTTGGCGGAGTGGCAGGTCGGGATCTTCAAGTCGCTGCTGGGCGAGCCGTTCGCGGTGGACGTGGCGACCACGGCGCAGGTCGCCAAAGTGATCCTGCCGGTGATGGAGCGCATGCAGGACTGCGGGTGGCGGCGTACCTGGCGGCGACCGCTTCGCGCGAGCTCGCTGAAGGAGACCCGTACGCCGACGAGCGGGCGCGGGTGATCGGCTTCGCCGACATCGTCGGCTACACCAGGTTGATCCGGGACTTCACCGAGCTGGAGCTGGCCCGGTTGATCGACGGGTTCGAGTCGCTGGCCAGCGCCGTGGTTGCGGACAACCACGGCCGGGTGATCAAGGCGGTTGGCGATGAGGTGTTGTTCGTGACCGACACCGCGGCGGGGGCCGCCGAAATCGCGTTGACGCTCAACGAGGAGATTGCGAAGACCGAACTGCTGCCACCGCTGCGGATCGGGCTCGCGCAGGGGCCGTGCTGTCCCGCTTCGGCGACGTCTACGGGTCGGCCGTGAACATCGCGAGTCGGCTGACGTCGGTGGCGCGCCCGACCTCGGTGCTGGTGGACCGGGAGCTGGCGGCCGCGTTGCGGGGGCACCCGGAGTACTGGCTGATCGCGGTGGGGCCGACCAAGGTGCAGGGCTTTCGCGGCCTGCGCGCCTGGGCGCTGCGCCGTTCGGAGTGAAGTCGCGTCGCCGGCCGTGAGTCTTTCGGGTTGCTGTGGCTGTCCAGCAGGATCACGGTCGGGGTGCGGCACCGGCCCGGTGCCGGTGTGACCGAAATCCCGCTGCATTTGCATGCGACAAGCAAGAATCTTTGATAATTCACCGGTTATACGTCCTTCACCTGGTGTTTTGTGATCTTCGACGACCGCCGCCGAAGATCCCGCCCGGTTGTTTTACCCCTTTCGTCCGCATTGCGGCCATGTTCGGTCCGTGTAAAGCGGGATGCCTGCGGGCTGGACCGGCAATAGAGTCGGGGCATGTTGCGTCCTGGAAGCTGGACCAGGCCAGCGGGTGAGAGTCCCGTCCGGGTAGGCACCGGAGCGCCCGGTAGCAGGCCCCAGTCTGTCG
>NZ_JBSFLZ010000144.1:0-16628 GCF_053599315.1 Saccharopolyspora sp. NPDC000995 | reverse complement strand
CCGCATCGGCGATCGGTATCGACTGGCCACCACACTGCTGGACCACCGCACCGATCCGGCCGTGACACTGGTGGGCCTCTACCACGAACGCTGGGGTGCGACGTGAAGTCGCATGATGTGAGTGATTACGTTGTTTGGAGGTTCCCCTAGTGAAGACGTGATCCGGTCCAGTGTCCGCGGGATCGTCTCCGCCCTGGCATGCGTCGTGGGTAACCGCGGGGTGTGAAGCCCAGGGTAAAAGCCGAAGCTGCTGCTGTTCCACCCGGCGGCAGCGGGCGAGGAGAAGGCCGGACGGGTGAATGTAGGTGAATCTCCGCATGCTTCGTAATAGTGGCTTCCGCCGGTGGAATGTGTCAGGCGGATGACAGGGCTGGCCGTTGAGAAACGGCAGGTGCCGATCGGAGACCCATCGCCGATCGGGAGGACACCACCGCCCCGGAGTATAGGAGGCATCCACCCCGGCCGCATCTCACACGTGCGGAACATGGAAACCCCGGCAGAGTCCTGATCGCCTGGGGGCGGGCAGGCAGGCCAACCGCGAGGAAGGCGGAATCCTCTGCCGGGAACAAGATGCCCAAGAAGCAAAAGCCGGTCATGCCGATAACGGCGTCATCGTCATCGGGAGAAACCCTGGTGGCGGTGGACGAAAGTCAACAGGAAACCAGCGGCAACACGACGGCACCTCCAGGCCGCCGCCACTGGATAACTGGCCGGATACCGGGCCTGGTGCCCGGGCCTTGAAAGAGGCGCTGACGTGGGCAGGTGAGCCTTTGAAGACAAGCAGCCGAAACCCTGGAACCGAAGGACAAGTTAGACACCGATGGTGAACGGACCCAAGGACGTGACCCTCGACTGGGCCGCCATTGACTGGCGCCTGCACGAGGAAAACGTACGGCGGCTACGGCAGCGGATCTTCAAGGCGGCGCGGGAGGGTTCCCTGGCCACGGTCAGGAACCTGCAGAAACTCATGCTGCGGAGCTGGAGCAACACGCTGGTCAGCGTGCGGCAAGCGACGCAGTTGAACGCGGGACGCAAAACCGCCGGGGTCGATGCGGAGGTCGCCTTGACTCCTCGGGCCAGGATGGAGCTGGCGGTGCGGGTGCATCGCGAAGCCGCAACCTGGCGTCCCCGGCCGGTGAAGAGGGTTTATATACCCAAGGTGGGAAACCGTGAAAAGCTGAGGCCGCTCGGAATTCCGGTCATCGCGGACCGCTGCCATCAAGGCAGGGTCCGTAATGCACTCGAAGCTGAGTGGGAAGCCCAGTTCGAACCCAAGTCTTATGGGTTTCGACCGGGGCGAAGCTGCCATGACGCGATCGGGGCGATCTTCCAGACCTGCTGTTCCGCCAAGACCAAGCGGGTCTGGGCTCTGGACGCGGACCTGGCAGCGGCATTCGACAAGATCGACCACAACCGGCTACTGGAAGCACTCGGGTCTTTCCCGGCCAGGGACCTGATCCGGGAATGGCTGAAAGCCGGTGTGATAGAGGAAGGAAAAGGGTTCACGCCAACCGATGAGGGCACACCCCAGGGTGGCGTGATCAGCCCACTCCTACTGAATGTCGCTCTGCATGGGCTGGAAACAGCAGCCGGAGTCCAATACTACCCCGCCGGCACCAGCGAGGCGAGGAAAATCAAACCGGGCTCACCGATGGTAATTCGGTACGCCGACTTATGTAGAACTCAACATAAGTTCGCTTATGTCGACTCCCGGGTTATGTCGGCAGAGTGCGGAATGTGTTGGTGCGTCGGGGTTTCAGCGTGGTGTGGTCGGCATAATCTGGTGGTCAGAGTGTCTTGAGGAATGCGAGCAGGGTGTCGGGGGCGGTGTAGCGGCGAAGCTTGCCGCCGCCGGGGGCGGTGCGGGTGAGGGCGCGTTCTTTGATCGTCATGTCGGCGTGCAGGTAGATCTGGACAGTTTCGGTTCCTTCGTGGCCGAGCCAGAGGGCTATGACGGAGATATCGACGCTGGCGTGCAGCAGCGCCATCGCGGTGGAGTGCCGCAGGGTGTGCGGTGTGACGTTCTTGCTGGTCAGCGATGGACAGGCGGCTTCGGCGGCCTTGGCGTGTTTGGCGACTAGGCGCGCGATGGCGTCGCGGGACAGCGGGGTGCCCCGCTGGGTGGGAAACAGCGGATCGTCGGGTTGTCCGCCTCGCTCTTTCAGCCAGGTGCGTAGGACTTTCGCGGTGACGCTGGTCAGCGGGGTGCAGCGGTCTTTGCGGCCTTTGCCATGGCAGCGCAGGTGTGCCCCCGCGGCGAGGTGGGTGTCGCGGATGCGGAGGTTGGCCAGTTCGGTGACGCGTAGTCCGGTGTGGACGGCGACCAGGATCAGGGCGTGGTCGCGGCGTCCGGTCCACGTGTCACATCAACTGAGACTGAAGAAGTGGCTGAGCCGCTCAAGGTGCCTCTCGCCTCGAAATTCGTCCGAATTCGCGCGGTGGACGCAACCCCGTCGGGCGTGGTGCGTCTTTCTTGTTGAAAGAGCGGTGAGAAACCGCTGACACACCTGAGGAAAAGGGGAGCACGATGCTCGAGCGCCACCGTATGACGTCTGCCATCACCGGCCTGCTGGGGGGAGCACTGCTGGTCACCGGCTGCGGAACCGCCGCCGCCGCACTTCAGCCCTCGCCGGCGCCCGGGCGTGACGCGGGCAATGCCGGTATGGCCTCGGGCGGGGGCGGCGGGGACATCGGCACGTCGAACTGCTCGGAGGCCGATTTCCTCGCCACCGCGACACCAGTGAAGGGCGACCCCGGCAGTTTCATCGTGGCGTACGGGAACCGGTCGGACAAGACCTGCACGATCAACGGCGGCGTGCCCAACCTCAAGGGTGTGGACATGAGCAACTCGCCGATCGAGGACCTGCCGGTCGAGGACGTGCGGCTTCCCGACGTGCCCAAGGAATTCACCCTCCAGCCTGGTCAGAGCGCGTACGCCGGGATTGGCATGGTCCTGGCCGACAGCGGCGACCCGAACGCTCACGTCCTCACCGGGTTCCAGTCCTCGCTGCCGGACATGTCCGAGGCCCAGCCGGTCAACGTTCTCGGCGACGGCGAGGTGAAGTTCGCCGCGAAGTACCTGCGAGTCAGCTCGCTGGTGTCTACCGCAGACGAGCTGCGGCCTTAAGATCCATGTGAGTCCGCGGATTCGACCTCGCCGTGCGGCGCCTCCGGCGAAGCGTCCGTACGTTTGTCGTTGTGACCAGCGTTGTTCACGTCCAGGCGCAGCGCTGGTACATACTCAGGCTTCTCGGGCGCCTCCAGCGGGGCCTGGCATCCGGAGCCGTCGAGTGCAGCGGCGCTGACGCGTTCTCTGTCGGGCGTTGTCACTCCGCCCGCTTCGAACCGGTCCCGGCCTGTCGGAGCCGGTGGTCCAGCGCGGTGTAGCGGCGGCCGGAGCCGACGGTGCGCACCGCCTGCCCGAGGGCCTTTTTCGAACCGACGAGGACCACGACTTTCTTGGCCCGGGTGACTGCTGTGTAGAGCAGGTTGCGCTGCAGCATCATCCAGGCGCTTGTGGTCAAGGGGATCACCACGCACGGGTATTCGCTTCCCTGCGAACGATGGATGGTCACCGCGTAGGCGTGGACCAGTTCGTCGAGTTCTGTGAAATCGTAGTCGATGTCCTCGTCCTCGTCGGTTCGCACGGTCATGGTCTGTGCTTCGTTGTCGAGGGCGGTCACGACGCCCTGCGTGCCGTTGAACACGCCGTTGGCGCCCTTGTCGTAGTTGTTGCGGATCTGCGTGACCTTGTCGCCGACGCGGAAGATCCGTCCGCCGAACCGCCGCTCTGGCAGGCCTTCCCTGGCCGGGGTGATCGCTTCCTGCAACAGTTGGTTCAGCGCGCCTGCACCTGCGGGGCCTCGATGCATCGGGGCGAGCACCTGCACGTCGGTGCGCGGGTTGAACCGGAATTTCCGCGGAATCCGTCGGGCGACGACGTCGACGGTGAGCTCGGCGGTCGGTTCGGTTTCCTCCACGTGGAACAGGAAGAAGTCGGTCAGCCCGTGTGTCAGCGGATAGTCCCCGGCGTTGATTCGGTGCGCGTTGGTCACCACCCCGGACTCGGCGGCCTGCCGGAACACCTCGTTGAGCCGCACGTGGGGAATCGGGGTGCCGGCGGCGAGCAGATCGCGCAGTACCTCACCGGCTCCGACCGACGGGAGCTGGTCGACGTCGCCGACCAGCAGCAGGTGCGCGCCGGGCGGGATCGCCTTGGCCAGTTTGTTGGCTAGCAGCAGGTCGAGCATGGAGGCCTCGTCGACTACGACGAGGTCGGCGTCCAGCGGGTTGTCCCGGTCGTAGGCGGCGTCCCCGCCCGGCTGGAGCTGGAGCAGCCGGTGCACGGTCGCCGCCTCGTGTCCGGTGAGCTCGGTCAGCCGTTTCGCCGCTCGTCCCGTCGGCGCGGCGAGGATCACCTTGGCCTGTTTTGCCTGAGCTAGCGCGATGATCGACCGCACGGTGAAGCTCTTCCCGCAGCCTGGGCCTCCGGTGAGCACGGCGACCTTCTCGGTCAGGGCCAGCTTGACGGCGCGCCCCTGCGCCTCGGCGAGTTCGGCGCCTGTAGTGCGGTGCAACCAGTCGAGGGCCTTGTGCCAATCGACCTCGGCGAAGACGGGCATCCGGTCCGCGCCGGTGTTCAGCAGCCGGGACAGCTGGTTTGCCAGGGCGACTTCGGCGCGGTGGAAGGGCACGAGGTAGATCGCGACTGTCGGCACCTCGTCGTCATCGGTGGGGATCTCCTCGCGGACCACGCCTTCCTCGGTGACTAGTTCGGCGAGGCATTCGATCACCAGCCCGGTGTCGACGGCGAGGATCTTCACCGCCTCGGCGATCAGCTCGGTCTCCGGCAGGTAGCAGTTGCCGTCGCCGGTGGACTCCGAGAGTGTGAACTGGAGGCCCGCCTTGACCCGTTGCGGGGAGTCGTGCGGGATTCCCACCGCTTTGGCGATGGTGTCGGCGGTCTTGAAACCGATTCCCCACACGTCGCCTGCCAGCCGGTAGGGCTCCTCCTTGACGGTCCGGATCGCATCGTCGTGGTACTGCTTGTAGATCTTCACCGCAAGCGAGGTCGAGACACCGACGCCTTGCAGGAAGATCATCACCTCCTTGATCGCCTTCTGCTCCTCCCACGCGTCGGCGATCAGCTTCGTCCGCTTCGGCCCGAGTTTGGGGACCTCGATCAGCCGCGCGGGCTCCTGCTCGATGACGTCGAGGGCGGCGACGCCGAAGTGGTCGACGATCTTCTCGGCGAGCTTGGGGCCGATGCCCTTGATCAGGCCCGACCCCAGGTAGCGGCGGATACCTTGCACGGTCGCAGGCAGCACGGTCGTGTAGTCGTCGACGTGGAATTGCCGCCCGTACTGCGGGTGCGCCCCCCACCGGCCGCGCATGCGCAACGCCTCGCCGGGCTGCGCGCCCAGCAGCGCGCCGACGACCGTTACCAGGTCACCGCCGCGGCCGGTGTCGATCCGCGCGACGGTGTAGCCGCTGTCCTCGTTGGCGAACGTGATCCGCTCCAGCGTGCCCTCCAGCACCGCGGTCCACGTGGCCGACTCCCGTCCCCTATCCACGGACAACAGGTATCACGAATGGCTGTCAAGCAAACCGGCGGTCACCGATTGCAGCGGTACCTCCCGAACGTCGCGGGCTCCGGCTGGTCCGCTCATGGTCCTAGCCGAGGAGGTGTTACCGCCGTCGCGGTCAGGGCTCACGCAGAGACGTGCGCGGATCGGAGGGGGCTATGACTGGCTATGACAGCACGCCAGGCCCAGCAATAAGCCAGCCGGACAACCGCAGCACCATCGTCCGCACCCGAGCGCAGCCACACCACCTAAGGGTGCCCCTCACCCATGGCGACGGTGTCGAGTGGCTCGGACGGCCGGACCAGGATCGCCGACATCGTGATCGCCACGAGCGTCGGCGATGCCCGGTACTATCTGGAGCACCCGCGAATGGACAACGACTTCCACGGGCGCGGCGCGCTCCTGATCATGAATCAAGAACTGAGATCGTCAGGTTGAACGTGCCGTCGTGGGGCACTGTGAGGATGTGCATCACGCGGCCGGGGTAGGTGATCGAGGAGGCCCTGATCTCGGGCTGCCGCGGCTGTGCCCAGTCGAATCGCAGCACCACCCGGCCGCGGGTCAGCGTCAGCCCCTGCGCGTCGAGTGCGACGGTGTCGGAGTCCCTCACCACCAACGGGATCTGCTCGGTTGCCGACGCGTTCGCCCGCACCGACCTGGTGATCCGGTCGGGCCCCACGGTCACGTCGGTGACGACCGAGCCATCCGCGGTGCGGTAGCGGAACCGGTACGGCTCGCCGCCCAGGAACTCCGCCTGCTGCGGTCCGTTCGCGTCCGGCACCTGACCCGGGAAGACCGTCGCCCAGCAGGCGTAGTTGTTGTTGTTCATCGACTGGACGACCGTGCCCGCCACCGGGTGCCACAGGAACGTCAGACCGGTGCGGCCCAGCGAGGTCGCGCGCCTCGCGCCGAAGTAGCCGCCGAGGTAGAACTGCGGCCTGCGCAGGAACAGGAAGTCCTGCCCCTGGTCGCTGCGGATCTCGGTGAAGTGCGCCTGTTGGTATGGAAGTTTCGCGATCGCGGCCGTGCGCTGGGCGCGGGTCGGATAGCGCTCGCCGTAGATCGCGTGGGTGAGGATGCGCGGTGAGGTGTCCTGTTTGACGAGTGCGGGCACCGGTGCCGGGTCCTCGGCCCAGGCCGCCCATGCGGCGGCGAGGTCTTCGCGGCTGGACAGGAACGCGCCCAAGTTCGGCACCACTGGCACGAACTGGTTGTTCAGCGCGGTACGTTCAGGGTCCGGTCGCACGTCGGCGTAGAACCGCGCCGAGGTGCGGGAGTTCGGGGCGACGTTGGCGAACCAGCCGGAGCCGTCGGGTTCGCGCAGCAGGTTGTAGCTGAGCCAGTCGGTGTACTTCCGGCTCATCGTGACGAGGTTGGCGTCGTTGGACTGGCGCCACGCGTCGGCCATCTCCGGCAGCATCACCTCGAAGTTGTAGTTGGTGTCCGCGCCGGTCAACTCATAGAAGTAGCCCGAAGGACTCTGCCCGTTCGCGGCAAGGCGCGCGAACGCCTCGGTCAACTGCTGCCGCAGCGCGGGGTCGGGGTCCTGGTTCAGCGCGAGCGAGGCGCCGGCGAGCCCGGCGGTAACCTGGTTCGCGTAGTGGATTGTGGGCTGCCAGGCGCTACCGTTGCCTGGATCGAGGAGCCACGTCATCGCTTTGCGCAACGCCGAGGTGATCTGCGACTGGCGTTGCGGCAGGATGTTCGCCTCGCGCAGCAGGGCGTTGGTTTTGCTCAGGTACCCCAATCCGAAGCCGGTGGGGGCGAGCCCGTGCTCGGTCGGCGAATACTCCGGCCACGAGCCGTCATCGTGCTGCAACCCCAGGTAGTGTCCGAGCCCGGCGTCGAGCGCGGCGAGCAGAGCCGCGTCGCCCCGGTACGGGTTCCACGTGCGGGATTGCGTGGCGAACCAGGCGAGCGTGTAGACGTGCTCCTGCACGCGGGCGTTGTACGGCGCCGCCGGGCTGCGCCACCAGCCTCCGGCGAAGAAGCCGCTCGAGTCCATGTCGGCGACCATCGGCGAGACCGCAGTGAGGTACGACGCGAATCGCTGTTCCTCGGGTGCGAACAGGCGCCGGTTCGGCGTGGTGGACGGTGGCGCGGGCAGTGCGAGTGCGCGGGTCGGCAGTGCGGCGAGCAGTCCGAGAGCGGCGGCGCCGGTCATCAGGCTGCGACGGCTGAACGTAGTCACGGGCCTACCTCCTTGTGGCCGATCAACCCTCACCCGTCCCGTAGCCGCACGTCAAGATGATAATTCGAATTATTAGGGGCTTGACGACGCGTCGGCCGACGACGCAGAATCCGTGCCAATTCGAATTGGCAAGCGGGGGTGCTCGTGGCCCGACGGATCACCCAGCAGGACATCGCCAGGATGGCAGGAGTCAGCCAGGCCACGGTGTCGCTGGTGCTCAACAACCGGCAGGACGGCAACGTCCGGATCGCGCCGGAGACCCGCGCGCAGGTGCTGGAGGTGATTCGCAAGACCGGCTACGTCGCGAATCTGATCGCCCGCAGGATGCACGATCGGCACAACCGCATCCTCGGCGTGTTCACCTACGAGGCGGTATTCCCGAGCACCCACGCGAACTTCTACCAGCCGTTCCTCGAAGGCATTGAGGAACAGGCCGAGGAGGTCGGCTGTGACTTGTTGTTGTTCACCAGCGCCAAGGCCGCTGGGGCGCAGCGGCGGATCTTCGGCGACGACAGCCGGGTGCGGCTCGCCGACGGCAGTCTGCTGCTCGGTCGCAGGGTCGACCGCGACGACCTGACCCAGCTGCTCGCCGAGGGCATCCCGTACGTCTCCATCGGACGACGCGACGATGCGGGCGGCCCGGTGCCCTATGTCGGCGCCGACTACCGCAGCGCGGTGCGAGACCTGGTGGACCGCGCGGTCGCGCTCGGCCACCGCGGGTTCGCGTACCTGGGATCCGGTGCGGGCGCGGAGTCGTCCGCGGATCGGCTGAAAGGCTTCCGCGAAGCCGTTGCGGCACATGGCGTTCAAGGGGTGCATGTGCAGACCGCACGGCTCGACCAGCTGCGCGAAGCGGGCGTCACCGCCGTGCTCGCCGAAGAGGTGTCGGACGGGGTCGCGCTCGTGCTCGCCGGACGCGAGCGCGGGCTATCCGTGCCGGGCGACCTCACCGTGCTCTCGCTCGGCGCCGCTA
The DNA here is from genome assembly GCF_053599315.1 of Saccharopolyspora sp. NPDC000995. Lineage (NCBI taxonomy): Bacteria > Bacillati > Actinomycetota > Actinomycetes > Pseudonocardiales > Pseudonocardiaceae > Saccharopolyspora > Saccharopolyspora sp. NPDC000995. Next base: position 7,879 of record NZ_JBSFLZ010000144.1, on the reverse strand, counting down.
CCCGGCCGGCACCGGACGACATGGCGCTCACCGGTTTCCGCATCCCCAGACGCGAGATGGGGCGCCGGGCGGTGCAGGCGCTGACCGAGGTGCTCGAACACGGCACCACACCGCAGGAACTGCTCCCGTGCGAGTTCGTCGAGGGCTCGACGTTGGGCGCACCACGTCTTTGACCAGGAGGAACTGTTGCTCGACCAAACCACGGACGTTGTCGTCGTTGGCGGCGGACTCGGCGGTGTCGCCGCCGCGCTCGCGTTGTTGCGCGCGGGCCGCCGGGTCGTGCTCACCGAGGAGTACGACTGGCTCGGTGGCCAGCTGACCAGCCAGGCCGTGCCGCCCGACGAGCACAGCTGGGTGGAGCGCTTCGGCGTCACCGCGAGCTACCGGGCGTTGCGCGACGGCATCCGTGACTACTACCGCCGCCACTATCCGCTGACCCCGCGCGCACGGGCGTGGCGGGAGCTCAACCCCGGTGCGGGCAACGTGAGCAGGCTCTGCCACGAGCCCGGCGTCGCCGTCGCGGTGATCGACGAGATGCTGGCGCCGTTCCGCGGCAGTGGCAAGCTGACCGTGCTGCGGCCGTACCGGCCGGTGGACGCACGCACCGACGGCGACCGGATCGTGTCGGTGACCGTTGCGCACCGCGACACCGGTGAACAGATCGAGCTCTCCGCACCGTTCATCCTGGACGCGACGGAGACGGGCGAGCTGCTTCCGTTGTCCAGCACGGAGTACGTCACCGGATTCGAGTCCACTCTGGACACCGGCGAGCCGAGTGCGCCCGAGGTCGCGCAGCCGGCGAACATGCAGGCGGTTTCGGTGTGCTTCGCGGTCGACCACGTCGACGGCGACCACACCATCGACAAACCGGCGCGGTACGACTTCTGGCGCGCGTACCAGCCGGACTTCTGGGGCGACCGGATGCTGTCGTTCCGCTCCCCGAACCCGCGCACGCTGGCCATCTCCGAACGCACGTTCACCCCGAACCCGGACGACGACCCGCTCGGCGTCGTGTCGGACCAGCGGCTCAGCGCCGGTGACAGCAACTTGTGGACGTTCCGGCGCATCGCCGCGCGTAACAACTTCGTCGCGGGTGCCTACGACAGCGACATCTGCTTGGTAAACTGGCCGATGATCGACTACTTCGAGTCGCCGGTGATCGACGTGCCGGACGCCGACGCGCACATCGCCGCAGCGCGGGAGCTCTCACGTTCGGTGCTCTACTGGTTGCAGACCGAAGCACCGCGCCCGGACGGCGGCACCGGCTTCCCCGGCCTCCGCCTGCGCGGCGACGTCACCGGCAGCGCGGACGGTCTCGCGCAGGCGCCCTACATCCGCGAGTCCAGGCGCATCAGGGCCGAGCACACGATCGTCGAACAGGACCTCTCGCTCGCCGTGCGCGGCGACAAGGGCGCGGTGCAGCACGCCGACGCCGTGGGTGTTGGCATGTACCGCATCGACCTGCACCCCTCCACCGGTGGCGACAACTACATCGACGTTGCGAGCTGCCCGTTCGAGATCCCGCTCGGCGCGCTGATCCCGCAACGGGTGGAGAACCTGCTACCCGCGGGCAAGAACATCGGCACCACCCACATCACGAACGGTTCTCACCGGCTGCACCCAGTCGAGTGGAACGTCGGCGAGGTCGCGGGCGCGCTCGCTGCCTTCTGCCTGGCGCACCGAGTCACCCCTCGCGCGGTGCGCAAGACCCCCGGCCTGCTCGCGGACTTCCAGCGGTGTCTGGAACGCGACGGGATCGAGCTCCGCTGGCCGGACGTGTCCGGCTACTGACGCAGGGAGACGTAAATGACAAAGCTGTCACGACGACTCACGGCACTAATCGTCGCAGGGCTGTTCGCCCTCACCGCCTGCGGTGGCGGATCATCCGCACAGTCCGGACCGAAGTCGCTGCGCATGACGGTGTGGACTGCCAACGCGGCGCATCTCAAGCTGCTCAACGACATCGCCGCCGAGTACAAGGCTTCGCACCCGGACATCACCGAGATCAAGTTCGACTCGGTGCCCGCCGACGGCTACACCACGACGCTCACCACTCAGATCGCCGGCGGTAACGCGCCGGACCTGGCCTGGATCCTGGAGGAGTCGGCACCGGACTTCGTGGCCTCCGGTGCGCTCGCCCCGGTGCGCGGCAAGATCGAGAAGGCCGACGAGCTCGTGCCGTCCGCGACGAAGTTGTGGGAGAAGGACGGCGAACTGTACGCCTACCCGTTCTCCACCTCGCCGTTCGGGTTGTTCGTCAACACCGACCTGGTGAAGGGCGCCTCGGCGGACTGGACCTGGGACCAGGCGATCGCGGCGGCCTCTGCGTCGGCAGCCGCCTCCGGCAAGGCCGGCCTGGTACTGCCGGACTTCAAGTACCAGAACTGGGCGGTGCTGTCCGCGATCTGGCGCGGCTGGGGAGCTGATGCGTGGAGTGCGGACGGTCGCTCGTGCGGGTTCTCCAGCAGCGAGATGAACGACGCGATGTCGTTCCTGCACAAGGCTATCTTCACGGACAAGGCGATTCCGGGCCCCGGCACAACGGTGGACTTCTTCGCCGGTGACGCGGCGATGGCGATCGGCCAGATCTCCCGGTCCAGTGCGTTGAAGGACGCGAAGTTCGGCTGGACGCTGCTGCCGCTGCCGTCCGGTCCGAAGGGTGACTACGCGGTGATCGGGCAGGCTGGGATCGGTGTGCTGAAGCAGTCGCACAACGTCGAGGCCGCGACGGACTTCCTCGCCTTCCTCACCAACCAGGCCAACTCCGCCAAGCTCGCGCAGTTCTTCCCCCCGGCGCGCTCGTCGCTGCTCAACGCGGAGACGCTCGCCAAGAGCAACCCGTTGATCAAGGCCGAGCAACTGCAGTCCGTCGTCGTCGACGGCATCAACAAGGGCGTGGTGAAGCCCAGCCACAAGGGTCAGGAGGAGCTGAACCAGACGATCCGCGCCGCACTCGACCCGTTGTGGAAGCCGGACGCGAACGTGCAGAGCGTGCTGAACGACGTGTGCACCAAGATCAAGCCGCTGCTGGAGCACAAGTGACGGCGGTCGCACACTCCACGCGGGCCGTAGCTCGCGAGCGGACGTCGTTCTGGACGCTACGCAGGCGCGACAACATGGTCGGTTACCTGTTTGTCGCGCCCGCGCTGCTCGGCAGCATCACGTTCGTGCTGGTGCCGCTGGCCTTGGTCGGCTGGTACAGCCTCAACGAGTGGAACGTGCTCGCCGGCACGTTCGAGTTCGTCGGCGCGCAGAACTACCAACAGCTGCTCGCCGACGAGAAGCTGCGCGACTCGCTGGCGGCCACCACGTGGTTCGCCGTCGGCCTGGTCGTGCTCAACCTGTCACTGGCGCTGCTGCTCGCCGTGCTGCTCAACCAGAAGCTGCGCGGCACCACGGTCTTTCGCACGTTGTTCTTCTCCCCGGTCCTCGTGTCGCTGGTGGCGTGGACGCTGGTGTGGCAGCTGATACTGCAGCCGGAGGGGAGCGTCAACGGGCTGCTCGGGTTCTTCGGCGTCGACGGGCCGAACTGGCTGCGCGGTGAGTCGACCGCGATGGTCTCGGTGATCGTCGTGCAGGTGATCAAGAACGTCGGCTTGAACATGGTGCTGTTCCTCGCGGCGCTGCAAGGCGTGCCGCAGCCGTTGTACGAGGCGGCGAAGCTCGACGGCGCGGGTGCCTGGACCCGGTTCCGCCGCATCACCGTGCCGTTGATCAGCCCGACGATCCTGCTCACGTCGATCATCACCATCGTCGGCTCGCTGCAGGTGTTCGCGCAGATCGCGGTGCTCACGCAGGGCGGTCCGGGAACGTCCACGACAGTGCTGATCTACTACCTGTACCAGCAGGCGTTCCAGTTCCACCACTTCGGCTATGGCGCGACGATCTCGGTGCTGCTGTTCGTTATCGTCGCCGCACTCACCCTGCTGCAGTGGCAGATGCGCCGGAAGTGGGTGCTGCATGAGACCTAGGGTGAAGATCGCGCTGTACGGGCTGCTGTGCGTGCTGTGCGTGCCGTTCGTGTTCCCAACCTGGTGGATGATCACCTCGTCGATGAAGCCGATCAGCGAGATCTTCTCCACTTCGCCGCTGCCGTCGGAGTGGACGTTGTCCACTTACCGGCAGGTGTTCGCGATGCAGCCGTTCGGGCAGCAGTACTGGAACAGCCTCTACATCGCGGTGGTCGTCACGGCGGGCACGATGGCGGTGGCGGCGATGGCCGGGTACGCGTTCGCGCGTATCCGGTTCCCCGGCCAGAACGTGCTGTTCGTGGTCGTGTTGATCGGCCTGCTCATCCCGAGCGAGGTCACCATCGTGCCGCTGTTCCAGATGTTCCAGTCGCTGGGCCTGACCAACACGCACTGGCCGCTGATCATCGTGCCGATCTTCGGGGCGCCTTGTGTGCTGGCGATCTTCATCATGCGCCAGTTCTTCATCGCCCTGCCGTCGGAGCTGGAGGAGGCCGCGCGGATGGACGGCCTCGGACGAGCGGGCATCTTCTACCGGGTGGCGCTGCCGCTGTCCCGGCCCGCGCTGGGTGCCGTCGCGATCTTCACGTTCCTGCACTCGTGGAACCTCTACTTGGAGCCGATCGTCTACCTGTCCACACCGGACATGTACACGCTGCCGCAAGCGCTCACACAGTTCGTCGACAACTACGGCGGCCCGATGTGGAACGTGCAGCTCGCCGCCGCGACCATGACTGCGGTGCCGATTCTCGTCGTGTTCGTGCTGGCGCAGCGGCAGTTCATCGAGGGACTCGCGCACACCGGGGTGAAGGGGTGAGTCCCGCGATCGACCCGGAGATCGCCGCGCTGGTAGACCTAGCCAGACCACCGCTGACGCCATCGGGAATAGACGCGGTCCGGGCCGGTGGACGCGTCGTGACCGATGCCGAGCTGACGCGAGGCGGCACCGTGACGTTCGCCGAGGCCGAGGCCGATGGTGTGCCGGTTCTCGTGCTGCTCCCAGCGGGTGCGCCACGTCTTGCGGTGCTGCACCTGCACGGCGGCGGGATGGTCGCGGGCACCCGGCGCACCGACCTGCACGTGCTGGCCGAGTGGGTGTCGGAGCTGGGTGTCGTGCTGGTGTCGCCGGAGTACCGGCTCGCACCCGAGCACCCGCACCCGGCGCCGTCGCAGGACTGCTTCCAGGTGCTGGAGTGGATGTCCCGCAACGGCTTCGGCCCGCCGGTCGTCGCGGGTACGTCGGCGGGCGGCGGGCTGGCGGCGGCGGTGACGCTGATGGCCCGCGACCTCGGCGGTCCCCCGATCCGCGGCCAGCTGCTGATGTACCCGATGCTCGACGACCGGTGCGACACCCCGTCCAGTCACGAGTACCTCGACGGGAACACATGGGTGCGCGCGTCGACGATCACCGGCTGGGAGGCCTTGCTCGGCGATGCGCGGGGCGGTCCCGACGTCTCACCGTACGCCGCACCGGCACGTGCCACCGACCTCGCCAGGCTGCCATCTACCTACGTCGACATCGGCTCGGCCGACCTGTTCCGCGACGAGGCCATCGACTACGCCCTGCGGCTGTGGCGCGCTGGTGGAGACGCAGAACTGCACGTCTGGCCCGGCGGGTGCCACGGATTCGACCAGCTCGTGCCCGACGCGACGTTGTCGCGGCGGGCACGAGCCGCCCGCATCGCCTGGCTGGGCCGCGTGATCAGGTAGACGTAGTGCGCAGACCCCCGGATTTATCTGTGGGTTAGCACGTCAAGTCCGATCCTGACGTGCCCGGCGGTAACCCTGCCAACGTTAGATAGCTCGGTGCGCTTTGCCATCCATCAGCACGGTGCAGGCCCCGCAGATGCCGTGCTCGCAGCTTAGGTGCGTTCAGCTCACTCTTACTACTCTGGGCCCCACACCAACATCGCCTGTGACTTCCTCCGCTTGGACACCGCACTCGGGCCGAAACTGTACGCGCTGCCCTTCCTTGAGAGGTCCGCTGGCGCGGAGTGCGGTGACTGCGTTGGTTATGTCGTCGGCGAGTCGGCGGGCGAGGATGTCGGAGAGATCATTGCGGCAGACCAGCCGCGCGACGGTGACGTTCGTCTGGTTGGGGGGCAATGTGTAGGCGGGCACCAGCCAGCCGCGTTGGCGGAGGCGGTCGGCCAGGTCGGTCACGGTGAAACTAGCGTGGTCACGGGTGGTGAAAGCGACCACGGGTAGGTCGTTGCCGGAGGAGATCACCCGCATGTCGTGGAATTGGTTGAGGTGGGCAGCCAGTGCGCGGGCGAGGTCGCGACAGCGTTGCATGATGGCCCGGTAGCCTTCTACGCCCAAGCGGAGGAACTGGTAGTACTGGGCGATGATCGGCGCGGCGGGTTGGGTGAAGGTGAGGGTCTGGGTGGATAGGTGCCCCCCGGTGTAATCGGTCGAGAATCCGAGCTCGACGGGCACCACGCTCGGGTCTCGCCATACCAGCCAACCCAGGCCCGGAGCGACCAGGCCGTACTTGTGCCCGGACGTGTTGATCGAGGTCACTCGGGGAAGCCGGAAATCCCACATCAGTGCGGGATCGAGGAACGGCGCCACCAGCCCGCCCGAGGCCGCGTCGACGTGTACCGGCACGTCGACACCGTCGCGGGCACGCCGTTGGTCCAGCGCGGCGCACACCTGCTGTACCGGTTCGTAGGAGCCGTCGAAGGTGGTGCCCAGCACGGTGACCACGCCGATGGTATTCGTGTCACACAACTCGGCTGCGGTGTGCGGGTCGATGCCGAACCGGCCTTCCGCCAACGGGATTTGCCGCACTTCGACGTCCCAGTAGGCGCAGAACTTGGCCCAGCAGACGTGTACGGCGGCTCCCATGACCAGATTCGGGCGCCCGCCGGATCCTCCGGTGCGGGAGCGCCAGCGCATCAACATCGCCAGCGCGGCGAGCATGCACGCCTCGCTGGAGCCGCCGGTGGACGTGCCGACCGCGCTATCCGGGTCGGGCGCATGCCACAGTTCGGCGAGCGCTGCGACGCACCGCTGCGCCAAGGCAGTCGTGCGCAACGGCTGCACGCCGTCGACGGTGTTGCTGTAGAGGAATTCGGCCATCAGCCGTTCGGCTTCCGGTTCCATCCCGGTGGTGATGAACGTTGCCAGATTCAACTGTGGCCGTACATCCGGGCGCAGTTCATCCCGCACCGCCTGGTAGGCGGCATCTGCGGGCATCGAATCCTGGGGCAGACGCCACCCCGCAAGCCTTCCCGGAACAGTTTTCTGCACGGGGACCGCCGACAAGTCGACCACAGGTCACACCACCAAACCGTATCAAGATCAACAAAGGCATCTACAGCTCGGCCGCTACTCATGCAATGGCACAAGTGCGCCTTCGGGGAGTTCCGTCACTAACCACCGGGGGACGAAGACGGACACCCTTGGCAACACCTGACGAGGCGACAGTTGCCACGACAATAATCACGGACCCCCTCCACCGCATGAATGAATGCCCGGAAATACCCCAAGCGGTTGCCCGAAAGGGCAGGAGTGTGTTGCTTTATCTGCTCGGCGTGAGCGCCGCATCCCGCTGATCTGTAAACGGGACCGCGTACCCGCTCTCGCAAGCAGTCAACCTGCGAGATCCGCCCACATACTGGCGGGCGCCCGTACCGCCCGCGCGAGCTCGATCCGTTCCTGCTGGTCGGACTACTAGGAATCGTGAAGCGGCTGCGGGACCTGCGCGTTAGCTCACTCGTGGTGCGTTTGCCGCAGCCCTGCTGAGGTATGGCGATGCCCCGCGCTTGTGGTGCGGGGCATCGCACAGGTGGCGAGGGTCGCGACTAGGATCGGCTTCTCGTTTGTTCCCATTGTCGGCTCATGGTCTCAGCGAGGAGAGATTTTTTCATGCGCCTGGCAAGAAGATCCGCCAGAGCTTCGATTTC